>JBARAF010000309.1:0-2359 GCA_049791695.1 Croceibacterium sp. | reverse complement strand
GCCGCACGCCGCGCCGCGCCATCAGCGCGTCAAAGGCGTCGCGGTGTTCCGCGTCCTGTTGCGCCATGCCGCGAATTTCCGCCGCATGCGGGCCACTTTCGCCCAGCACCGCCAGTTGCCCGGCATAGATGCGCGTGGCGCCAAATTCGCCCGCCTGGTCAACCCGGGTCATGCTGGAACGGTCAACCATCAGGCGGCCTTTCCGCTGCCGCTGCGCCCCACCAGCGCCAAGACTGCGATCCCGGCGGCGGTAGAGAACAGGAAATTGAACCCGGCCAGCGAAATGCCGAACAAGCTCCACGGCGCGACGTCGCACCGGATCAGGGGCGCATTCATGATCGCGGTCAGCGGATCGCCGCCTGCTTCCACCAGGCTGGTGCAGGCGGTCAGCCCTTCCCACCAGCCATATTCAACCCCGGCATGGAACAGCCCGATCAGACCGGACGTCAGCACGGCCAGCCCTGCCAGGGCCACCCACAACTGGCGCGGTGCGGCCACGAACGATACCAGCGCCAGCAGCACCGCCGCGAAATGCGGGTAACGCTGCCACCAGCACATTTCGCACGGGTACAGGCCGAACCCATACTGCGAGACATAGGCCCCCAGCAGCAGCAACGCCGGCACGGCCAGAGCGAGCAGCTGAGCTTGCTTCAACCTGGGTGACATCGGCATCCCGTCAGTTCCGCCGCGCCATGGCCGGGCCGCCGGTCCGGCGCAGGGTGCGCAGTGCGTAATCCAGCTGGAAATCCTCGATCCCTTGCGCCTTCAGTTCTTCCGCCGTGGCGGTAAAGCGCGGATCGGTCTGCCGGTCAGCTTCCAGTGCCTCGTCGTCCAGGCTCACTTCGTTGACCAGGTGGCCACGCAGGTCGCTTTCGCGCAGCATGAACTTGGCCCGCTTGGCGGCATCGGGATCGGACAGCTGCGGCACGCGGATGTCAGGTTCGATCCCGCCTTCCTGCACCGACCGGCCCGACGGGGTGTAATACCGCGCCGTGGTCAGCTTCAGCGCGCTTTCCCCGGTCAGGGGCAGCAGCGTCTGCACGCTGCCCTTGCCGAAGCTGCGTTCGCCCATCACCAGCGCGCGATGCTGGTCCTGCAAGGCGCCGGCGACGATTTCGCTGGCCGAGGCCGAACCGGAATCGATCAGCACTACCATTGGCACGCCCGCCGCGGCATCGCCGCGATAGACGCTTTCAGCATCGTAGAAGATCGAATCACGCCGTGCCCGGCCGCGCTGCGAGACGATCTGCCCGTCGCTGAGGAACAGGTCGGACAGGGCGACCGCTTCATCCAGCGAACCGCCGGGGTTCTTGCGCAGATCCAGCACCAGCCCGTTGAGCTTGCCGCCCGACTGCTTGCGCAGCGCGGCCAGTGCCTGGCTGACATCGGCCCCGACATCGCGGCTGAATTCGTTGACACTGATCACGCCGATGGCGCCGGGCTGCAATTCGAAGGTCACCGGTTCGAGATCGATCACGCCGCGCGTCACCGTGACGTCAAACGGTTCGTCACGCCCCTGACGGAAGATCGTCAGCTTGACGGTGCTGCCCGCCGGGCCGCGCATCTGCTTGACCGCTTCGTCCAGCTCCAGTCCGTAAATCAGCTTGCCGTCGATGTGGGTGATGAAATCGCCGGCCTTGACCCCGGCCTTGTCCGCCGGGCTGCCCTTGAACGGGCTCACCACCTTGATCGCCTCGTCTTCCATCTGCACCGAAATGCCCAGGCCCTGGTAATTGCCGTCGATCATCGTTTCCAGACGTTCCAGCGCCGCGCCGTCGAGATAGGCGGAATGCGGATCGAGCGCCGCCAGCATCCCGTCAATCGCGCCCTTGATCAGCACGTCATCCTCGACCGGTTCGACATAGCTGGTCTTGATCCGCTGGTAGACGGCGAACAGCTTGGCAAATTCGGGGGAGGCGCGGCTTTCCACCTGGGCGAAACCAGCGGTGGTAGCAGGCAACAACGCCACGGCAGTCAGCAGGGCCGCTGCGCGCAGTGGCTGGGCAATCTTCATCGGGCAAAATCCTTGCGCAAGATGGCCTTGTTATCGCTTGCCGTGCGTTAACGCCAGATGAGAGGCAGACAGACGGTCAGGTTCGTCCGACGAACGGTCATCCGACGAAGGGCAGCGGGTCAACCGGTTCACCCAGACGGCGCAGTTCCAGCGTCACAACCGGGCTGCTGCGCCCGGCAATGCCCAGCGGCGCGCCGCCGACCAGCTGGTCACCCACCTGCACATCAGTGCGGGCGAGGCCGGTGACCAGGCTGGTCCAGCCACCCGCATGTTCCAGGATCACGATCCGGCCATAACCGCGATAAGGCCCGGCAAAGGCCACCCGGCCCGGTGCCGGGGCGACAA
>JBARAF010000308.1:0-4579 GCA_049791695.1 Croceibacterium sp. | reverse complement strand
GCACCGGCGCGGTGCGCCTGGCGCTGGCCCTGGCCAAGAAGTGCGGCATCCGCCGCGTGCTGATGGGCGTTCCCAGCTGGCCGAACCACGCGCAGATCATGGCGGACCTCGGGCTTGAACTGGTCAGCTTCGACCATTCGGCGGCCGATGGCACGGCCAACCTCCCCGCGCTGAAGGCGGCGCTGGCTGCAGCGGGTGAAGGCGATGCGGTGCTGCTGCACGGCTGCTGCCACAACCCGACCGGCATCGATTATACCCCCGCCCAGTGGGACGAGATTGCCGCGACCCTGGCTGGCGACGCGGTGCTGCCGATCATCGACCTGGCCTATCAGGGCCTGGGCGAAGGCTGGGAAGCTGATGGCGCCGGGATGCTGAAGGTCACCAGTGCGGTGACCGAAGCGCTGGTTGCCTACAGCTGCGACAAGAACTTCGGCCTTTATCGTGACCGTGTCGGCGCGCTGTACGTGCAGTCGGCGGACGAAGCGACGACCACCCGCATCCTGTCCAACGGCCATGCGCTGGCGCGGGCTGCATGGTCGATGCCGCCGGATCACGGCGCGGCTGCGGTGCGGCTGGTGCTGGAAGATGCTGCCACGGCGCAAACCTGGCAGGACGAACTGACCGACATGCGCACCCGCATTGGTGAAGTGCGTGCGGCGCTGGCTGCGGCTGGCACGGCCGGTTCGGTCGATCTTGTGCCTTACGGCCGCCAGTACGGAATGTTCGCCATGCTGCCGCTGAACAAGGCGCAGATTGACTCGCTGCGGGCGGATCACGGCATCTACATGGCCGGTTCCGGGCGGATCAACGTGGCCGGGCTGACGATGGACAACCTGCCCAAGTTCGTGGCCGCGCTCGCCGCCGTTTCGGCCTGAAATCCCTATGGACCGCCAGCCGGTCCTCGACGGGGAGCGGTTGTGGCTGCGTCCGTTGCGGGCAGAAGATTGGGACGCCTTGTGGGGCATTGCCCAGGATCGCGAGATCTGGGCGATGCACCCGGCGCATGACCGGTGGCAGGAACCGGTGTTCCGCGAATTCTTTGACGACGCCCTGGCCCAGGGCGGCGCCATGGCGGTGGTGGACAAGGCCAGCGGGGCGCTGATCGGCAGTTCCCGGTTCCAGAATTACGATCCCGCCGGCGAAGGCCAGGTGGAAATCGGCTGGTCGTTCCTCGACCGGCCGTACTGGGGCCTGGGTTACAACGCCGAATTCAAGAAGCTGATGCTGGAATATGCGCTGCGCCATGTGGCGCGGGTGGTGTTCAGCGTGGGGGCGGACAACCAGATCAGCCGCCGGGCCATGGCCAACATCGGCGGACGGCTGACCGGTGAAGGCCACCGCACCATGCGGTCGGGCGTAATGACCGACCACGTCATTTTCGAAATCACCCGTGAAAGCTATGCCCGGGGGCCGCTGGCCGGCTGATCAGGGGCGTTTGCCCCACATCGGCAATTCATACCCGATGGCCGATTCGGTCGCGATGACCCGCTGGACGGTATCGCGCTGCATCACCCGGTCGTGCAGGTCCCACAGGCCGGGATAGTCCGCGCGGGCAAGGTCCAGCAGTGGCTGGAAGCGCCAGAACATCCGGAACAGGTGGATGTCGGCCACGCTCATCCTGTCGCCAACGGTCCATTCGCGTCCGGCCAGCTTGCGTTCCACCATGGCATAGGCGGCATGGCCTGCTTCGGCCCCCTCGCGCCCGGCCCGCTGGACGCCGGAGGCAAGGAAGCTCATCCAGCCGAGCACTTGTGCTTCACCAGTGGCATCAGCCGGCAACAGGCCGGCGTCGGGGAACTGGCGGCCAATCCAGAACAGGATTGCCAGCGATTCGGTGAGCGCCAGCCCATCCACCACCAGCGTCGGCACCAGGCCTTGCGGGTTGATGGCGAGATATTCGGGCGAGTGGTGTTCCTTCGCCTTGAAGGACAAGGGGTGGATTTCAAACTGCGCGCCCGCTTCCACCAGCGCGATATGCGGCGCCATCGAACTGGCCCCGGGGGCGAGGTACAGCGTGACCTGCATTACCGGCCCATCATCGGCGCAGGCTTTCCAGCCGCTGGAGGTACCGGGCGACCGTGTCGATTTCCAGGTTCACCTCCGCGCCCTGTGCCAGAGTGCCCAGCGTGGTCATTTCCGCCGTATGGGGGATGATGTTGAGCCCGAATTCGGCCGAACCATCCGCCAGGTCGCGCACGGAATTGACCGTCAGCGACACGCCATCGACCGTGATCGAACCCTTGGTGGCGATGAACGGGGCCAGCGAGGCCGGGGCGGCGATAGTCAGGCGGGTGGAATCGCCCTCCGGCCGCCAGTCCGCCAGCTTGCCTACCGCGTCGACATGGCCGGTCACGATGTGGCCGCCCAGTTCGTCACCCAGCCGCAGCGAAGGTTCCAGGTTGATCTTGCGCCCTTGCGTCCACATCCCGTGGGCGGTGCGGCTGACCGTTTCGGCGGAGATATCGACCGCGAACCAGGCATCCCCCGCCACGCCGCCACGTTCCACCACGGTCAGGCAGACGCCGGAACAGGCGATGGAGGCGCCGATGGCGATCTTCGCCGGATCGAACGGGCAGGCGATGACAGCGCGCAGGTCGCCGCGCTGTTCTACGCTGCGGATGGTGCCGATGGCGGTGATGATCCCGGTAAACATGGCCAGTCCCTAGCGCGTGCGGTCAAACAATTCGAGCGTATCTGCACCCAATGTCCGCCGGTCCGCCATGTGCCAGCGGCCATGGGCCTCTGCCAGCGAACCGAGGCCGATATCACCCAGTCCGGGCACGCCTCCACCGATCAGCAGCGGGGCGCGGTACAGCAGCAGGCGATCGACCAGATCGGCGCGCAGGAAAGCCGCGGCCGCGGCAGCGCCACCTTCGACAAACAGGTATTGCACCTCCGCCAGCCCGGCAATCGCCTCAGGGGAGGGCAGGGCAGTCCAGTCGTCCGGCGCGGCTCCACGCGTCAGCACCAGCCGCCGGGGGCTGCGCTGTTCCAGCCCCGGCAGGCGCACGTTTAGCTGTGGTGCGTCGGCGCGCAGGGTGCCGCCGCCCACCAGGATGGCATCGGCCCGCGCCCGTTCGCGGTGGCAATGGGCGCGCGCTTGCGGCCCGGTGAGCCACTGGCTGGTGCCGTCCGCCATGGCAATGCAGCCGTCGAGCGAGAGGGCGAGCTTCAAAGTCACCTGCGGCCGCCCGGCGTTCCGCTGCATCAGGTACCCGGCAAGGCTGGCACTGCACCGGGCGTCTTGCGCGCAACTGGCGGCAATCCCGGCATCGCGCAGTGCGGCGAGGCCAGACCCGGCAGTGCGCGGATCGGGATCCTGCACCCCGCAGACCATGCGTGCGAGGCCGGACGCAGCCACCAGGCTGGTGCAGCTTGGCCCGCGCTGGCTCTGATGGGCGCAAGGTTCCAGCGTGACGTAGAGTGTGCCCCCGCGCGCCGCAGTGCCGGCCTGTTCCAGCGCCATCGCTTCGGCGTGGGGCCTGCCGCCCGCTTGCGTCCAGCCGCGCCCGACCACCCGGTCGCCCTGTATGATTACGGCACCGACGGCGGGGTTGGGGCGGCTTTGCGGACGGGACCGTTCCGCCAGTGCGGCGGCGGCGGCCAGCCAACGGCTGTCCTGTTTACTGAGCACCCGTTGCCGCTTGTTGCCGTGCGCGTGCCTTGGCTTCCTTGGCGGCCTTGTCCGCCGCTTCTTCCCGCGCCAGCTGGGCTTCCATCGCGTCCACATCCAGGAAGGTCGCCCGGCCCAGTTCGCGGTACAGCTGCTTGCGCAGTTCAGTACGCTCGGCTTCCAGCGCGGCGATGTAATCCTTGCGCAACTGGTTCTTGCGGTTGGAGGCGATGATTTCCGCTTGCGTGCGATTGGGATCGAACGTGGTGATCCAGGTGATCTTCGGCGGGCGCGGTTCGGCCAGCTGGCTCTTGGGCACGAAGGCGTAAAAGACGCCGGCCGTCAGCGACATCGACAGCAGCAGCACCAGCCACCGATGCGGGTTCTCCCGCCACAGCATGGCCAGTTCGCTGACCGCGCCGGTTGGGTTGATATGCTGGAAATAGCCTCTCATCAGCGGCTAGATAGGCGCAGGCGGGCTGCGTTGCTACCCCTCAGCCAAACGCGGCGTACAGCCCGCGCCCTTCGCGCTTCAGCCAGCGGTCTGTCGCGCTGACATCCCCTTCGAACAGCTGCGCCAGCCGGGCGTGGAACGCGGGCGAATGGTCGAAATGGGTCAGGTGCGCCACTTCGTGCGCCACCACGCTGCGGCGGACGGGATCGGGGGCCTGGACCAGCCGCCAGTTCAGCCGGATGCAGCCTTTGCCTGAACAGCTGCCCCAGCGCCGCGTGGCGCGGGACAGGCGCAGGTCCGGCAGGCCCAGTTCGGCGCGGGCGCAATAGAACGCGAGGTCTTCGGCAAACAGGTCCAGCGCCTGCCCTTCCAGCCAACGGCGCAGGCGCGGTTGCAGGGTTTCCTGCGGCCCGCCCACGGCCAGTCTGTCCCCATCCAGCTGCGGCGTGCGGCGATGGTGGGGGGCCCAGTCGATCAGCACCTGCTGCCCGCGAAAGGCCAGGGTGTTACCG
>JBARAF010000307.1:0-19832 GCA_049791695.1 Croceibacterium sp. | reverse complement strand
GGATCGCCCCTTCGCTGCCGACCACGCGCACGTGTTCGCCCGGGGCCACGTCCGGGCCGCGGGCGATCCATTCGCTGTCGCCCAGCTTCACCCGGCCGCTGCCGTGGACGATGGCCTGGACCACCAGCGCCTGTTCGCCCACCAGCCGCGCGCCGCGCCGGTTCATCAGCGGGTCGGCGCTTTCAATCGGCTTGTCGCGCACCATCCGCCGGGCGGTGAAAGTGACGATCAGCGCCAGGAAGATGAACTGCACCACCTGCATCGGTACCGACAGGTCGAGCGCGAAGGTCAGCACCCCGGTCAGCAGCGCGGCAATGGCAATCCAGAACAGGTAGATGCCGGGCACCAGCATCTCCAGCGCCGCCAGCAGCAGGCCGAGCGTCAGCCACAGCCAGTGGGCATCAATCCCGCGCCAGTCCATCACGCGGCGCCCGGATCAGTCCGGGGCACTGACGGCGTGGTACGGCGCGGTGCGGGCGCAGGGGCCGCTGCTTGCACTGCCGGGCTGGCCGGGAACGGGGTGCCGCTGCCGATCACTTCACGCGCCAGTTCGCCAATCCCGCCCAGGGTGCCGATCAGCTGCGTTGCCTCGATCGGGAACAGGATGGTCTTGGCATTGGGGCTGGTGGCGAACTTGCCGATCGCCTTGGTATATTCCTGAGCGATGAAATAGTTGATCGCGTGGCTGCCCGAACGGGCAATGGCGTCAGACACCACCTGGGTGGCCTTGGCTTCTGCTTCGGCCTGCCGTTCACGTGCTTCGGCATCGCGGAAAGCGGCTTCCTTGCGCCCTTCGGAACTGAGGATCTGCGCCTGCTTTTCCCCTTCGGCGCGCAGGATCTCGCTCGCCCGCTTGCCTTCGGCTTCGAGGATTTCGGCGCGCTTTTCGCGTTCGGCCTTCATCTGCCGGGCCATCGCGTTGGAAATGTCCTGCGGCGGGCGGATGTCCTTCAGTTCCACGCGGGTCAGCTTGACGCCCCAGGGGCTGGTCGCATGATCGACCACGCTGAGCAGGCGGGCGTTGATCTCGTCGCGGCGGCTGAGGGTTTCGTCGAGGTCCATCGAGCCCATCACCGTGCGCAGGTTGGTGGTGGTCAGCGCCATGATCGCGCCATAGAGGTTGGACACTTCGTAGGCCGCCTTGCCCGCATCCAGCACCTGGAAGAACACCACGGCATCCACGCCGACCATCGCATTGTCGCGGGTAATGATTTCCTGGCCCGGAATGTCCAGCACCTGTTCCATCATGTTCACCTTGTGCCCGATCCGGTCGATGAACGGGATCAGCAGGTGCAGGCCCGGCTCGGCAGCGAGGGTATATTTGCCCAACCGCTCCACCGTGTAGACATAGCCCTGGGTCACCACGCGGACGCCCATCATGATGAACACGAGCGTGGCAAAGACGGCGGCAGCAAGGACAAATTCCACGGCGACAGCCCCCCCGGATATGCAATGGCCGCATGGTAACGCGCGCCACCTGCCCCGCAAGCAAAAGCGCACCTGTGCACATCGGGCGATTGTCAGCGATGGCAGCGCTCCCTAGAACGGGACAAAATCAATCTGGGAGGATGACGGGGATGAAGCGGATTTCGGCGGCGATGAAGTCGGCCATGGCGCTGGCGCTGTGCGGCATTTCGGGCGTGGCCCTGGCACAGCAGGCGGCTCCGGCTCCGGCAGCAGCCCCTGCTGCCGCTCCGGCTCCGGCCCGGCAGGCCCCGCCGCCCGTCCCGCCGCTGGGCGAAGGCCCGTGGGATATCCAGACCGCCGATGCCAAGCTGCACGTGGAAGTGCTGGTGCGCGGGCTGGACCATCCGTGGGGCATGGCGTTCCTCCCAGATGGATCGATGCTGGTGACCGAACGGCCGGGCCGCCTGCGGGTGATCCGCAATGGCGTGCTGGACCCGACGCCGATTGCCGGGCTGCCGCAGATCTTTGCCCCCGGCATTGCCGGGCTGACCGACGTGGTGCTGGACCCGGATTTCGCCCGCAATCGCCTGATCTACATCAGCTACAGCAAGCCCGATCCCAAGGCCGGGCCGAACCCGCCCCCGGCGATCAATTCCACCCTGGCCGTGATGCGCGCCAAGTGGGACGGGTCGAAGCTGACGGAGGTGAAGGACATCTTCGTGGCCGACAGCTGGTATGGCGCGGTCACCCCCACCCGCTGCTGTGGACAGGGGCCGACCTTCGGCAGCTATGGCGGGCGCATGGCCTTCCTGCGCGACGGTTCGCTGCTGGTGACCAGTGGTGACCGCAATTACGGGGAAATGGTGCAGAAGCCGGACAACCATTTCGGCAAGATCATGCGCCTTACGACCGAGGGCAAACCGGCCGCTGGCAATCCGTTTGCGGGCCGCGCAGGTTGGAAGGCAGACATCTGGACCATCGGCCACCGCAATCCCACCGGGCTGACGGTTGATCCGGCCACCGGCACCGTGTGGGAAACCGAATTCGGCCCGCGCGGCGGGGACGAGGTCAACCGCATCACCAAGGGCGGCAATTACGGCTGGATCGACGTGACCCAGGGGTACCACTACAATGGCGAGGCCCCGGCCAAGGGCCGCCGCGGGGTGGCCGGGTTCATCGATCCGGTGTTCACCTTCGGCCCGCCGTCGGGCAACCCCGGCAATGTCGCGGTCTATCGCGGCACGGCCTTTCCTGACTGGAACGGTGACCTGCTGATCGCGGCGATGAACCGCAGCCTGGTGCGCCTGAAACTGGACAAGGACGGTCACGTGACCGGGCACGAACCGATGCTGCAACAGCTCGGCCAGCGGCTGCGCGATGTGCGCGTGGGGCCAGATGGCGCGCTGTACATCCTGACCGACGAAACCGGCGGCGGCCTGCTGAAGGTGACGCCGGCGAAGTAAGGATCACTTCCCCCTTCCCGCTTGCGGGAGGGGGACATCGCTCAATCCCCCGCTTCACCCCGCCGCAACTGGTGGCTGACGCCGAGCAGTTTTTGCATCCCCGGCAGGTTCGCCGGCGAAGCGTAGAGCGAGGTGAGGTAGGCGCGGTCGAACGCCGTCAGCCCTTGCGGCGGTGCGCCGTCGCTGGCGAACAGGGACAGGATCGTGTCCAGCCCCGCCGCATCCCCTGCCGGCGGGCGGGTGCGGGCGAGGCCGCGCATGGTGGCGTAATCTGCCAGCTGCACCAGCGTCTTGCCCTTCACCGCCGCGCTGTCCAGCAGCACGAAGCTGGCGTCGATATCCTGCCGCACGGCGAGGTAGATTTTCGAATGGGCTGACCACATGGTGGTGGCAGGCGGGCGGTCGAGGCTTTCCGCCTGCGGGATGCGGAACCCGTCGCGGGATCGCATGGAGGTAACGTGCCAGGCATGGGCCGGACCGGGGCCGTCCAGCAGCGCGCGCCGTTCCGGCAAGGTGAGCGCTTCGAACAGCTGCGGGCTGGACCGGTGGAGCGCGGCCAGTTCCTGCGCGCCATCGGGCACGATCATCAGCACCAGGTTGGCGCGGCAGGCGGCATCGTCCGCCAGCGGGATATCCAGTTCCTGCGCGGTGGCGCGGATCCGGTCGATGATCGGCACCGCGCCTGCCAAGGTCATGCCGATGACGCCGGGGCACAGCCGGTCCTGCACCAGCGCCAGCGGCGCATCGCGCAAGGCGGGATCGGCCCGGGTGATCGCCCGCGCCTGTGCCGTCACCTCATCGCTGGAAGGGGTCTGCGCCTGTCCGGTGACGACAATGCTGTCATCGGCCTGCTGCGCGGCCACAGGCGCCGCCAGCGCACAGGACACAAGGAAGGCAGCAAGGACGCGTGGCAGGACCATGCGCCCGGTTCTATTGCGGGCCCGCCCTGCGGCAAGCGGCAAGCGCGCCGTGCGACAATTTGCGGCAATTGCCCGCCACATGAAAAAGGGCGGCTTTGGGGCCGCCCTTCATCAAATCAGCTGTCGCGGTTGCGGTTCTTCTTGCGTTCGTTCGGATCGAGGTAACGCTTGCGCAGGCGGATGGACTGCGGGGTCACTTCCACCAGCTCGTCGTCCTGGATGTAGGCGATGGCCTGTTCCAGCGTCATCCGCTTCGGCGGGGTCAGGCGGACGGCATCGTCCTTGCCGGTGGAACGGAAGTTGGTCAGCTGCTTGGACTTAAGCGCGTTGACTTCCAGATCCTGCGGCTTGGCGTTTTCGCCGATGATCATGCCTTCGTACAGCTTTTCACCGGGGCTGACGAACAGGATGCCGCGTTCTTCGATGGAGTTCAGCGCGTAAGGCACTGCTTCGCCCTGGCCCATCGAAATCAGCACGCCGTTCTGGCGGCCGGTGATCGCGCCCTTGTAGGGGCCGTACTTTTCGAACAGCCGGTTCATGATCCCGGTGCCGCGCGTGTCGGACAGGAATTCCCCGTGGTAACCGATCAGGCCACGGCTGGGGGCGGAGAAGGTCAGGCGGGTCTTGCCGCCGCCGCTGGGCCGCATGTCGAGCATTTCGCCCTTACGCTGCGCCATCTTTTCCACGACGGTGCCGGAGAATTCGTCGTCCACGTCGACCAGCACGGTTTCATACGGTTCTTCGCGGCCATTCGGGCCATCGACGAACAGCACGCGCGGGCGGCTGATGCTGAGTTCGAACCCTTCGCGGCGCATGTTTTCGATCAGCACGCCCAGCTGCAGTTCCCCGCGGCCGGCCACTTCGAAGGCATCCTTGCCGGCGCTTTCGGTGACGCGGATGGCCACGTTGGTTTCCGCTTCGCGTTCCAGACGGTCACGGATCACGCGGCTCTGCACCTTGTCGCCTTCACGGCCCGCATAGGGGCTGTCGTTGACGGCGAAGGACATCGACAGCGTCGGCGGATCGATTTCCTGCGCGTGGATCGGCACGGTGACGTTGGGATCGCAAATGGTGTTCGACACGGTGGCCGTGGTCAGCCCGGCGATGGCGACGATGTCACCCGCCTGGGCATGCAGCACGGGGACGCGTTCCAGGCCTTCGAAAGCGAAGATCTTGGTCGCGCGGCCGGTTTCCACCTGGTTGCCGTTCACGTCCAGCGCCTTGATCGGCATGCCCACTTCCAGGCGGCCGCTTTCGATACGCCCGGTCAGGATACGGCCGAGGAAGCTGTCGCGATCGAGCAGCGTGGCCAGCATCGAGAAATCGGCATCGGGATCGAGATCCGGTGCCGGGACATGGCTGACGATAGTCTTGAACAGCGGGGTCAGATCACCTTCGCGCACGTCCTGGCTGTCGCCCGCGTAACCGGCGCGGCCCGAAGCATAGAGCACCGGGAAATCGAGCTGGTCGTCATTGGCGCCCAGATTCACGAACAGGTCGAACACTTCGTCCAGCACTTCGGTCGGGCGGCCGTCCGGGCGGTCAATCTTGTTGACCACCACGATCGGGCGCAGGCCCAGGCCCAGCGCCTTGCCGGTGACGAACTTGGTCTGCGGCATTGGCCCTTCGGCCGCGTCGACCAGCAGGATCACGCCATCGACCATGCTGAGGATGCGTTCCACTTCGGCGCCGAAGTCGGCGTGGCCCGGGGTGTCGACGATGTTGATCCGGTGGGCTTCAACCCCGTTCGGGTTGGCCCATTCCACGCTGGTGCACTTCGCGAGAATGGTAATCCCGCGTTCCTTTTCCAGGTCGTTGGAATCCATCGCGCGTTCTTCCACGCGCTGGTTTTCGCGGAAAGTGCCCGACTGGCGGAACAACTGATCGACAAGAGTGGTCTTGCCGTGATCGACGTGGGCGATGATCGCCACGTTACGCAGGCTCATGGAATCTGGCTTTCGGTAAGGAAGGAGTTGGGGCGGCCCTTAGCCGTCTTGCCGCGATGCAACAAGGGGCCGGGGACCCAAGCGGGCCGGATGAACGTTGAATGTGCGCAACCGGAGTGGAGATTGACCATGATAAAGCCTGCCAAACTGCCTGCGAAATGGGCCGCAATGACGCTGATTTCCGCCACTGCGCTGTCTTTGGCCGCCTGTGACAGCAAGGCCGAAAACCAGATCGAACGCCAGGCGGAAGCCATCGACGAAAGTTATGAAGCCGAGGCCGACCTGAAAGAATCACTCGCACAGGGCGCGCCGACAGAAGAAGCGGCCGAAGCAGAGGCAGACAAGCTGCGCGACCGGGGGGAAGCGATCAAGGACGACCTTGAAGACAAGGCCGACGAACTCGACACCGCCCCCCAGTAAGCACAGGCGCAGTAATTCCTACGCGGTCGGCCGCAGCACGATGTGGCCGACCGCGGTGTTCGATGCGGGCACGTGGTAGAACCGGTGCAGTTCTTCCACTTTACCGCCCAGCGCGCCGCGCATGATCAGCCACATGATCAGTTCGATCCCTTCGGACCCGCTTTCACGCAGGTATTCCAGCCGGGTAATGGCGCGCAGATCGTCCGTCTGGCCGATCAGCTTGTCGAGGAAGTCGTTATCGAATTCCGGGTTGATCAGGCCGGCGCGCGGGCCCTGCAGCTGGTGGCTCATCCCGCCGGTGCCCCAGATCTGCACGTTGAGATCGGCCGGATAGCTTTCCACCGCGTGGCGGATCGCTTCGCCCAGCTGCCAGCAGCGTTCGCCCGAAGGGGTCGGGAACTGGGTGACATTGACCGCCAGCGGGATCACCCGCACCGGCCATTCGTCCACTTGCCCGAACATCAGCGACAGCGGCACGGTGCAACCGTGGTCCACGTCCATGTGGTTCATCAGCGTCAGGTCGAAATTGTCGAGCACCAGCTGTTCCGCCAGATGCGCCGCCAGCACCGGATCGCCCATCACCATGGGCACCGGGCGCGCGCCCCAGCCTTCATCGGCCGGCTCGAATTCTTCCGCCATGCCCAGTGCAAAGGTCGGCACCACGTCCAGCATCAGCGCCGATGCGTGATCGTTGTAGCACAGGATCACGACGTCGGGCTGTTCCGCGTCCTCGAACGCCTTGACCCAGTCATAGCCGTCGAACACCGGCTTCCAGTATTCATCCTGGCTGCGACCATGATCGAGCGCGGCACCGATGGCGGGAACGTGGCTGGTGGCGATGCCAGCGGTAATACGGGCCATCAGGCGGCATCCTCGTTATTGCTCTTGATCGAACGCTGGCCTTCGATCGAACGGCCGCCGGCGCGCATCATTGCGGCATATTCGTCGGCGGTCATCCCGCTCATCGATCCGACCGCCTTCTGGGTGGACCAGCCATCGGTATTGGACAGCTTGACCAGGAAATAGATGTTGCCGCCCAGTTCGATCAGGGTGTTGAAATCGCGCGCCAGCACCGCCTGCTTCTGTTCGTCGCTCATCCGGAAACGGTCGAGATAGGCGCGTTCATCGGCGCGGAAGGCGTCGCGGTTGGCCGCATCCATCAGCGACATGCAGAACTTGTGCAGGTGGTAAGCCTGGCGGCTGCGGATCGCGGTGAAAACCTTGGTGCCGGGAATGTCTTCCAGCTCGTCCAGCGAGTAGAGGCGGGTGCGCATGACGTGTCTTTCTGGCCCGTTGGGATAGGGGGGGCGTGACCGCCAGGTTACCACAAAAGCCCCACAGCGGCCATTGCAACAAATGCAACAACCGCTGCGCAAAGCGGCACGATGGCCCGTTCAGGGTGAAAAGAAACTTTGTCAAAGTTCTGCCCACACGGGGGGTTATGAACTGCGCCGGATTTGGCTAGGGCCGACAACAAGATTCCCTGCGCGGCGGTTTTCCGTGCCGCGCCCGCCTGGAGACTATGATGACCCAACACGTGCTCGAACAGCTTGCCGCCACCAACCCGGAAGCGGAAATCTGGTGGGACAGCTCGCCGGTGATGTTCCCGTCGTGGCGCGTTGAAACGCTGGCCAAGGCGCCCGCCGGGATGGAAGCCGACTGGGAAGCCCAGATCGACCGGATGTACAACCAGAACACCATCGACACGCAAGGGACGATGGGTTTCCGCGGCGTCACCACCAACCCGCCGCTGTCGCTGCAGGCGATCAAGCTGGACCCGCCGCGCTGGGCCGCGGAAATCCGCGCCATTGCCGCCGCCAATCCGGGCCTGGATGTGGAAGGCGTGTACTGGAAGATGTACCTCGACCTGGTGAAGAAGGGCGCTGACGCCATTCGCCCGGTCTATGACAAGTCGGGCGGCAAGTACGGCATGCTGTCGGGCCAGGTCGATCCGCGCTTCGTTCGCGATGGGGCCAAGATGCTGGAACAGGGCCTGCAGATTGCGGCCATGGGCGCCAACGTGATGGTCAAGCTGCCCGGCTCCAAGGAAGGCTATGAAGTGCTGGAGGAACTGACCGCGCGCGGCATTTCCACCAACAACACCACCAGCTTCACCGTGCCGCAGTACCTGCGTTGCCGCGCTGCCGTGACCGCCGGCCTGCTGCGTGCCGAAGCCGCCGGGGTGGACCTGTCGAAGTTCCGCAGCGTCATCACCCACATGTCTGCCCGCTTGGGCGAACTGAGCGACTGGCGCACCGAAGCCAAAGCGCGCGGGATCGAACTGACCCTGCCGGAAATCCGCGACGGTGAAGAAGCCGTGCTGAAGCGCGCATACCACCATGGCAAGCGGGTGGGCCATCCGTCCAAGATGCTGCAATGTTCGATGCGCGTCGAAAAGGATGACCGCACCGGCAAGACGGTCAGCCGCCACATCCAGGACTTCGGCGGCAGCGACATGGTCTATACCTGCCCGCCCAGCTACATCGCCGCGCTGATGACCGCCGGGATCGACCCGATCGACCCCCACGCGATCGACCGTGAACCGAACAAGGCCAGCGTCGAAAAGCTGCTGAAGCTGCCCAGCTTCCGCGCGGCTTACGAATACGACGGCATGACGCCTGACCAGTTCGCCCACTTCGGTGCCTTCAAGGCCACCGAAACCGAATTCGCCACCGCCACCCGGCAGACGGTCGATTTCGTGCGGATGACGATGGAAGGCTGAGGCGAAGGCCGAAAACCCGCACTCGCGCGTTCCCTCCATTCGTGGGAGAACGCGCGATGCGGGGAGTGCTGGAAGTCTTCTGGGAACTGGTTCTGGCGCTGACCGGCGCGGTTGCCTTTTCCGCCTTGCTGGTCGCCGGGGCGGCCTTCGGGCTGGGCTGCGCGGCTGTCGGCTGCACCTGCACCTGGCGCGCCTGGCGCAAGCGGGTTCGCGCCCGCCTCAACAAGGATCTGTGATGACCCGTCCGCCCCTGCCCCCGTTCACCGCCGAAACCGCCGCACAGAAAGTGCGCGCTGCCGAAGACGGCTGGAACGGCCGCGATCCCGCCAAGGTGGCGCAGGCCTACACAGCCGACAGTCAGTGGCGCAACCGCGACACCTTCTTGTCCGGCCGGGCGGAAATCGCCGCTTTCCTGACCGCCAAGTGGGACAAGGAACGCGAATACCGGCTGATCAAGGAACTGTGGGCCTTCACCGACAACCGCATCGCCGTGCGCTTTGCCTATGAATGGCATGACCTCAACGGCCAGTGGTACCGGTCCTATGGCAACGAAAACTGGGAGTTCGATGGCGAAGGCTACATGGCGCAGCGCCATGCCAGCATCAACGACCTGGCCATCACCGAAGACCAGCGCCTGTTCCACTGGCCCCATGGCCCCCGCCCGGCCGACCATCCGGGCCTGACCGGCCTGGGGTTGTAAGAGGGCCGGCCCCTCCCTCCTTCGACAAGCTCAGGATGAGCGGGAGGGGCGCGGAATCAATCCGCCCAGTAGAGCCGGTTGGGGTTATCGATCAGCAGCTTGCGCTGCAGTTCTTCGGTCGGGGCGATCCGAGGGATCATGTCGACCAGGTGGCCGTCGTCAGGGATCTTGTCCTGCATGTTCGGGTGCGGCCAGTCGGTGCCCCAGATGCAGCGATCCGAATAGTCCGCCACCAGCGGCGCGACCGCTTCGGCAAACGCGTTCCACGGGTCACCCGTGCCATCCAGCCGGTCAGGGCAGGTCGGCTTGAAATGGATGTCCGGGCGGCTGTCGAGCAGCGCGCGGAAGGCTTTCATGTCGGCCCCGTCCGGCCCCTGGGTCACGTCCGGGCGGCCCATGTGGTCGATTACCAGCGGCACCGGGATCGCGTCCATGAACGGGCGCAGTTCGGTGAGGATGTCGGCTTCGAAATAGATCACCACGTGCCAACCTGCGGGCAGGCGGCTGGCGACTTCGAGGAACTTGTCCTTCGGCGCATCGTCCACCAGCCGCTTCAGGAAGTTGAAGCGGATGCCGCGCATCCCGCCTTCGTGCAACGCGGCCAGCCCTGCTTCCGAAATCGCCGGATCGACCACCGCCACGCCGCGGGCCTTGCCATTGGACTTGGCAATGGCATCCAGCGTCGCGGAATTGTCGGTGCCGTGGCAGCTGGCCTGCACGATCACGTTCTTGGCGAAGCCGAGGTGGTCGCGGAGGGCGAACAGCTTATCCGGGCCTGCATCTTCCGGCAGGTACTTCGCCTTGGCGCTGAACGGGAACTGCGCCATCGGCCCGAACACGTGGCAATGGGCGTCCACTGCGCCGGCAGGCGGGGTGTAGCGCGGCTTGCTGGGGTTGGCGTGCCAGCTGGTGATACGATCGGTCATATGGTCCCACTTTCGTCATCCCCGCGCAGGCGGGGATCCAGTTGCAGCGCCTCGCCATCTGGATTCCCGCCTTCGCGGGAATGACGAAGCGGTTAGGTTCAGGCGAACACCACCCCATCCATCAGCTTGCGGGCGGTACGCAGCAGGGCGGCGCTGGCCACCTGGCCATCGGCACCCAGTTCCAGCACGCAGCTCATTTCCCCGGTCGGATGTTCAACGCTCAACAGCTTGCGGCTGCCATCGGGCACTTGCGCCACCTCAGCGGCAGGCGATCCGTCGATCAGGCAGGCAGTCGCCACGCTGACCGCGCCCAGCACGCCGATGGTGGCATGGGCGCGCTTGGGGATGAAGCTGCGCACGGTCACCGCGCCGCCATGCTGCGGCGGGGCCACCAGCATCATCTTGGGCACGCTTTTTTCCGCCACGTCGCCCAGGTTCATCAGCGGCCCGGCCGCCAGCCGGATCGCTTCGATCCGGGCGCGCATATCGGCAAAGCGGTCAGATTCCAGATCGTCCCGGGTTTCGAAACCGGTCGCGCCGACATCTTCCGCCTTGAACACGATGCACGGCATCCCGTTGTCGATCAGGGTGCAGCGCACCCCTTCGATCACGTCCACCGCATTGCCGGTGGGCAGCAACGCGCCGCAGCTGGACCCGGCGGTGTCGCGGAATTCCAGCGGCACCGGGGCATGGCTGCCGGGCACACCGTCAATCTTCGCATCGCCGGCATAATTCACCCGACGTCCTTCTGGCCCGCCCGGCGTCTGCACGCTGGCCACGGCGGCCTGGCCGGTGTTTTCCATATAGATGGCAACGTTGGTTTCATCACCGGTCGGCTGCACCAGCCCGCGTTCCAGCGCGAAGGGGCCGACACCCGCCAGGATGTTGCCGCAGTTCTGCGCATCGGTGACAATCGCCTGATCAACGAAGACCTGCAGGAACAGGTAATCGACATCGATCCCGTCCCGTCCGCTCTTCTTGACCACCGCGACCTTGCTGGTCAGCGGATCGGCCCCGCCCATGCCATCGATCTGGCGCGGGTCGGGGCTGCCCATCACGCCCAGCAGGAAGGCGTCACGCTCCGCCGTGTCGGCAGGCAGGTCGCTGGCGAGGAAGTAACCGCCTTTCGACGTCCCCCCGCGCATCCACATCACCGGTGCTGAGTTCATCAGATCAGATCCACTTCAGGCCCATGTCGATCAGTTTCTGGCGGAAGCCGTACATGTCGAGGCCCAGTTCGCCGCTAGCGAGCCGTTCGCGCTTGCTGCCTTCGTTGGCTTCACGCGCCTGCGCCTTCTTCAGCACCGTTTCGGCATCGGCGCGGCGGACCACGCAGACACCGTCATCGTCAGCCACGATCACGTCGCCCGGCTCGATATAGGCCCCGGCGCAGACCACCGGCACGTTGACGCTGCCAAGGCTCGCCTTGATCGTGCCTTGCGCGAACACGCGCTTGGCCCAGACCGGGAAGTTCATTTCCGTCAGGTCGCGCACGTCGCGGATGCCGGCGTCGATGATCAGGCCCATCACCCCGCGCGCCTGCGCGCTGGTGGCCAGCAGATCGCCGAAATAGCCGTCTTCGCAGGGGGAAGTCGGCGCGATCAGCAATATGTCGCCTTCGCGGCACTGTTCGATCGCGGCATGGACCATGTAGTTGTCGCCGGGGGGCACGCTGATGGTCACGGCAGAGGCGCCGATGCGCGCACCGGCATAGATCGGCCGCATATAGCTGGCGAGCAGCCCGGTCCGGTCCTGCGATTCGTGCACCGTGGCCACGCCGCAGGCGCCAAGCGCCCGCACCACTTCACGATCCGCCCGTTCGATATTCTGGACAACGACACCAGCCATTTGCGCGAGTCTCCCTTTGATTGCTTGCAAAGGCGCGTGGACCGGTGCAGCCGCATCCGTCAAGGGGTTGGCACGCAATGCCATTGCGCAATGCGCGCAGGATGCAGGTGTGCGCACCTCCGCCAAACTTGTATGCAACACATACATTCTGTAACGGCCAAGGCGATAAGGATGCCTGACTCGAACACCCCCTCCCCCGCCCCCCGCGTGGCGCTGATCGGCTTTGGCGAAGCGGGCTTCACCTTTGCGCGCGCCGGTGGCTGGCATGGCCATGCCGCGGGCTGGGACCTGAAGCCGGAACGCCGCGCCCTGATGGACAGCTGCGGCGTCCATGCGGCGGACAGTGCCGCCGCCGCGCTGGCCGGTGCCGATCTGGTGCTGTCACTGGTGACCGCCGATTCTTCCTATCCCGCCGCACGCGATTATGCCGCGCTGCTGCCCGCAGGCGCACTGTGGTGCGACATGAATTCGGTGGCCCCGGAAACCAAGCGCGCCGCGGCCGAAGCGGTGCTGGCGGCGGGCGGCACTTATGCCGACGTGGCAGTGATGGCCCCGGTCGATCCCGCGGCGCTGAATTGCCCGCTGCTGATCGCCGGACCGGGTGCAGCAAAAGCGCAGCAAATGCTTGGCGTGCTTGGATTTTCCAAGAGCCGCGTGGTCGGCCCCGAAGTGGGCCAGGCCAGCGCGATCAAGATGATCCGCTCGGTGATGGTCAAGGGCCTCGAAGCGCTCAGTTATGAATGTTCCAGCGCGGCGATTGCAGCGGGCGTGCTGGACGAAGTGACCGCTTCGCTCGATGCTTCGGAAAAAGCCATCGGCTGGGCGGAACGGTTTGCCTATAACCGTGAACGGATGGAAACCCACGGCTTGCGCCGTGCGGCGGAAATGGAAGAATCGGCCCGGACCCTGCAAGGTCTGGGCGTGGAGCCGGTGATGACGCAGGGCACCGTCCTGCTGCAACGCCGCGCAGCGCATGTGAAGAGTGGAGAGAACGCGTGAGCCTGATCATCGACTGCCATGGCCATTACACCGTCCTGCCCAAGGCGCATGACGCCTGGCGCGAAGAACAGAAGGCCGCCTTCAAGGCCGGCGTGCCCGCCCCCGTCTATCCCGACATCACCGACGACGAAATCCGCGAAACGATCGAGGCCAACCAGCTGCGCCTGATCAAGGAACGCGGCGCGGACATGACCATTTTCAGCCCCCGCGCCAGCGCCATGGCCCCGCACGTGGGTGACCAGAGCGTGGCGGTGAAGTGGGCGCAGGTCTGCAACGACCTGATCGGCCGCGTGGCCGGGCTCTATCCGGAAATCTTCGCCCCCGTGTGCATGCTGCCGCAATCGCCGGAAGCGGACATGACCAGCTCCATCGCCGAACTGCGCCGCTGCGTGGAACAGATGGGCTTCATCGGCTGCAACCTGAACCCTGATCCCGGCGGCGGCCACTTCAAGCATCCGCCGCTGACCGATGCGTTCTGGTTCCCGTTCTACGAAGCGATGTGCGAACTGGACGTCCCGGCGATGATCCACGTTTCGGGCAGCTGCAACCCGGCGATGCACGCCACCGGCGCTTATTACATCGCGGCCGATACCATTGCCTTCATGCAGCTGCTGGAAGGGGACCTGTTCAGCCGCTTCCCGAACCTCCGCTTCATCATCCCGCACGGCGGCGGCGCGGTGCCGTACCACTGGGGCCGCTATCGCGGGCTGGCCGACATGCTGAAGAAGCCGGACCTTTCCACCCACCTGATGAACAACGTGTTCTTCGATACCTGCGTCTATCACCAGCCGGGCGTGAACCTGCTGGCCGACGTGATCGACAACAAGAACATCCTGTTCGGCAGCGAAATGGTGGGCGCGGTGCGCGGGATCGACCCGACCACCGGGTTCTATTTCGACGACACCAAGCGGTACGTCGATGCGCTGGATGTCTCGGCCGAAGAAAAGCACATGATCTTCGAAGGCAATGCCCGCCGGGTGTTCCCGCGGCTTGACGCGCAATTGAAGGAACGTGGCCTTTGAGCGAAAACGAACCAGACCCGGAAGGCGGTTTTGTCGCCATCGGCCTCGCCCGGTGCGAAAAGCCGGAACGGTACATTCAGCAGCTCGTCAGCCACTGGGGGCACAAGTACCCCACCAGCTATGACGAAGGTGACGGAATGGGCGTGTTCCCGTTCGACAACCACGAAACCGCGGTGATGACGGCCCGGCATGACGGGATCGCCATCACCCTGACCACTGCCGACAAGGCCCGCAGCGAACATATGCGCGGCGTGATCGAACGGCACATTGACCGCTTCGCCTTTCGCGAGGCCCCGCTGAATTACGCATGGAACGAGCCCGAGGAGGCTGCACAATGACCGACAAGAAACAGAGGATCAACATCCACGAATATCTCGCCGCGTTCGACGATATTCCCGGCACCCGCGTGTTCACCGCCCAGCGCGCGCGCAAGGGTTACTGGCTGAACCAGTTCGCGATGAGCCTGATGAAGGAAGAAAACCGCCAGCGGTTCAAGGCGGACAACGCCGCCTACCTGGAAGAATGGAAGCTGACCGACGCCCAGAAGGCGGCCGTGCTGGCGCGCGATTACAACGCGATGATCGATGAAGGCGGCAACGTCTACTTCCTGTCCAAGCTGTTTTCCGCCGATGGCCTGAGCTTCCAGACCGCAGCCGGTTCGATGACCGGCCTGACCACGGAAGAATATGCACAGATGATGATTGCCGGCGGCCGTTCGCCCGAAGGCGTTCGTTCGATCAAGGGAGGGTACTGATCATGGCTCGCGTTACCACGGGCATTACGTCCAGCCACATTCCGGCACTGGGCGCTGCCCTGCAGACCAAGACCAGCGGCAACGATTACTGGGGCCCGGTCTTCGCCGGCTATGAACCGATCAAGGAATGGATCAAGCAGCCGGGCAACATGCCCGATGTCGTGGTGCTGGTGTACAACGACCACGCCACCGCGTTCGACATGAACGTGATCCCGACCTTTGCCATCGGTTGCGCCGAAAGCTTCGAGCCGGCTGACGAAGGCTGGGGCCCGCGCCCGGTGCCTGACGTGATCGGCCACCCGGACCTGGCCTGGCACATTGCCCAGAGCCTGATCCTGGACGATTTCGACATGTGCATCTTCAACGACATGAAGGTGGACCACGGTTGCACCGTGCCGCTGTCGATGGTGTTTGGCGAACCGAGCGAATGGCCGTGCAAGGTCATCCCGTTCCCGGTCAACGTGGTCACTTATCCGCCGCCGTCGGGCAGCCGCTGCTTCAACCTGGGCGACAGCATCAAGGCCGCCGTGGAAAGCTTCCCGGAAGACCTGAACGTGCACGTCTGGGGCACGGGCGGCATGAGCCACCAGCTGCAGGGCCCCCGCGCCGGGCTGATCAACAAGGACTTCGACCTGAAGTTCATCGACGCGCTGATCAACGATCCCGAAACGCTGAGCCTGATGCCGCACATCGAATACCTGCGTGAATCAGGTTCGGAAGGCATCGAACTGGTCATGTGGCTGATCATGCGCGGTGCGCTGGGTGAAAAGGTGAAGGATCTCTACACCTTCTACCACATCCCGGCATCCAACACCGCGCTGGGCGCACTGATCCTGCAGCCGGAAGAAACCGCGGGCGAACCGCTGAACCCGCGCACGGTGATGAGCGGCCAGAGCCTGACCAACGCCTGATTGACTACCCGACAGGGGCGCCTGCTGCAGGCGCCCCTGTTCCACATCCCCATACCGCGAGACAGGAGACCCCCATGCGTATCGCACTCGTCGGTGCTGGCGCCTTTGGCGAAAAGCACCTCGACGGCCTGAAGAACGTCGATGGCGTCGAAATCACCTCGATCATTTCCCGCCGCGCCGAACAGGCCGCGGAAGTCGCCGCCAAGTATGGCGCGAAGCATTCCGGCACCGAATTGTCCGAAGCGCTGGAGCGCGACGACGTTGATGCCGTGATCCTGTGCACCCCCACCCAGATGCACGCGGAACAGGCGATTGCCTGCATGAACGCGGGCAAGCACGTGCAGGTGGAAATCCCCCTGTCCGACACATGGGGCGATGCCGAATCCGTGCTCAAGAAGCAGCAGGAAACCGGCCTCGTCTGCATGGTCGGCCACACCCGCCGCTTCAATCCCAGCCACCAGTTCGTGCATAACCGGATCGTGAAGGGCGAACTGAACATCCAGCAGATGGACGTCCAGACCTACTTCTTCCGCCGCAAGAACATGAACGCCAAGGGCGAAGCCCGCAGCTGGACCGACCACCTGCTGTGGCACCATGCCGCGCACACGATCGACCTGTTCGCATACCAGGCAGGCAAGATCGTCACCGCCAATGCCGTGCAGGGTCCGAAGCACCCGGAACTGGGCATCGCGATGGACATGTCGATCCAGCTGAAGAGCGAAACGGGCGCGATCTGCACCCTGTCGCTCAGCTTCAACAACGACGGGCCGCTCGGCACCTTCTTCCGCTATATCGGCGATACCGCCACCTACATCGCCCGTTACGATGACCTGGTGAACGGCAAGGAAGAACCGGTCGACCTGTCCGGCGTGGCCGTGTCCAACAACGGCATCGAACTGCAGGACCGCGAATTCATCGCCGCGATCCGCGAAGGGCGTGAACCGAACAGTTCGGTCGCCCAGGTGCTCGATTGCTATCGCGTGATCGGCGAACTGGCCGCCAGCCTTGAAGCACAGGACGGGTGGTCCTGATGCAGCGCCAGCTTGCAGGCCGGGCGGTCAACCCGGTCGGCCTCGGCTGCATGAACCTGTCGTGGGCCTACGGTACGCCGCCGGCCCACGACGAGTGCGTGGCCTTCCTCAACCAGGCGCTCGACCTTGGTTATGACCACCTCGACACCGCGCGCATCTATGGTGCGGGCAAGAACGAGGCGTTGATTGCCGAAGCACTGAAGGGGCGGCGGAACGAATTCTTCCTCGCCAGCAAGTGCGGCATCACCGTGGACGGGCCGAAGCGCGGGGTCGATTGTTCCCCGGAGGCAATTACCGAAGCGGTCGAAACCAGCCTCGGCCTGCTCGGCACCGATCACATCGACCTCTATTACATGCACCGGTTCGATCCCAAGGTGCCGATTGCGGACAGCGTCGGCGCGCTGGCGCGGGCGGTGGAAGCGGGCAAGATCGGCGCATATGGCGTGTCCGAATGGTCCTCGGCGCATATCCGCGAGGCCCATGCGGTTCACCCGGTAGGCGCGGTGCAGACCGAATATTCGCTGTGGACCCGCAACGTGGAACTGGCCGTGCTGGAAACCACGCGGGAACTGGGCATTCCGCTGGTCGCCTTCAGCCCGGTGGGCCGTGGCGCCCTGGGCGGTGTCCTGCGCGATCCGGCAACGCTGGAAGAAAGCGACCTGCGCACCAAGATGCCGCGTTTCAACGCGGAAAACTGGCCGCACAACCTGGGCCTGATTGACCGGATGGCCGCGCTGGCCGCTGCCAACGGGATGACGCCGGGCCAGCTGTCGCTCGCCTGGGTGCTGTCCCGCGGCGACCATGTCCACGTGATCCCCGGCACCACCAACCGCCAGCACCTGGCGGACAACATCGCCGTATCTGCAATGGATGTGCCGCTGTCCGTGCTGGACGAAGCGGACGCGATCATCAATCATGCGACCGTGGCCGGGCATCGTTATCACGAAGCCATCCGGCCGACGATTGATACGGAAGAATTCGCCTGAGACGGATCTTCCACGCAGAGGGGCAGGACATGAAATCAGTGCGCGCGGAAATCGGCTATACCGAGCGGACAGGCCGCGCGCCCTATTTCTATGCCAATGCGCACGAGAAGGATTACGTACCCTTGCAGCCCGCGCCGATGGAGATCGGCGACGCGCGGCAACTGGACGCCAGCCTTGATCGCGAAGGCTTCATGCTGGTCGATCATGCCAGTGCCGTGGCCGACCTGACGGACATGGAACAGGTCGCCGCCGTCCACCGGGGCGAAATTGCCGAGCTGCTGACCCGGCTGACCCATTGCGACCACGTGGAAATGACCCCGTTTGGCATCCTGCGTTATTCCGAACGCAGCGGCCGGGTGGGCAGCACCGACAATTCCCACCCCGCCCGCATGGCCCATGTCGACATGGCCAAGGCCGATGCCGCCGCCGCCCGGGCCAAGGGTGCGCCCGCCAATGTGCCGGAAGGTAAGCAGGTCGTCCGCAGCGCACAGTACAATGTCTGGCGCGTCCTGTCCGGCCCGCCGCAGGACGTGCCGCTGGCGTTGTGCGATTATACCAGCGTGGACGAGCAGGCCGACCTGATCGATTGCAAGGCGATCTTCGACACGCCGGGCAAGCCGGAATGGAGCTTTGCCAACTACGTCATCGCCCACAATCCCGCGCACCGCTGGTATTATTATCCCGACATGACGCGCGATGAAGCGATCGTGTTCAAGACCAGCGAAAGCGATCCAGAGCGCGCCCAGATGATGCCGCACGGCGCGTTCGACAATCCGCTGGCCCCGGCCGATGCCCCCGCCCGCGTCAGCCTGGAAATGCGCGGCACCTGTTACTGGTACGGCTGACACCCGCAGGCCTTCTTTTGGCGCGGTTTGATTGCTATCTTGCGCACATGAAGCGGCTCCTGATCAACGATCTGACGCTGAACCTTGGCCTGATGGTGTGGTACATGGCGGCATTCCTGCTGCCATTCCACCTCGGTTCGGCCGGGACCCCATGGCTGTGGCTGCTTGCCTATGTCCCCGTGGCCGGGCTGCTGTTTGCCGTGGGCGATCACTATGCCGGGCTGTCGTTTTCCCGCCGCCTGGGTGAATTGCCGGGGCTGGCTGTGATGCGCACCCTGGGGCTGGCCCTGCCTGCTGCCGCGCTGTTCGCGATGGGCCAGCTGCTTGCCCCGGAAGCCGCACGGATGGAAGGCCAGGTCTGCGCGCTGGGTGGCATGGCGGAAATGGACGAAGGCACCGACGAAGCGCCGGACCTTGGCATCAGCGCCGACGCGGAATGCGTCCCTTCGGGGAGCGGCTGACAACAATAGTACGAGGGGGAGACATAATGCGCAAAGCACCGATTTCGTTGAAACTGGCCGCAGGGGTCCTGTTGCTGCACCCGGTCACCCTGGCCGCGCAACAGGCTGCACCTGCCACCATTGCCGCACCTTCCGCACCCGTCGCACCGGCGGCCCCGGCAGTGGACATGGCGCGGGCGATGTCAGAAGCGAACAAAGTGCCAGATACGCCCGGCGATGGCCCCTACCCAGCGCTGATGGAGATCGACCCGCTGCTGCCCAGCCACGTGGTCTATCGCCCGGCCGACCTGTCAAAGCTGCCTCGTGGCAAGCTGGGCGTGTTCATCTGGGGCAACGGCGGCTGCGCCAATGACGGCAGCAGTGCCCGCCAGCATCTCGCCGAAATCGCCTCCTACGGCTATCTGGTGATTGCACCGGGCGAATGGCGCAGCGGGCCCAATGCGAAAACCCGCCCGGCCCCGCCCGCCCCGC
>JBARAF010000306.1:0-12519 GCA_049791695.1 Croceibacterium sp. | reverse complement strand
GCCCCGCAGCGGCAAGTCGCTGCTGGGCCGCTGGTTCGCACAAGGCGGGCGCGGAGAGGTTCAGGGCGACGTGCTGGACGATGCGCACAGGATGGACGAGGCGGAGGTGTTCCACCGCTGGAACCGTGCGCAGGAACAGGGCCGCCCCTTGCTGGTAATCGGCGGGGAGCCGCCTTGGGCAATCACCCTGCCAGACCTGAAAAGCCGCCTCGGCGCCGCCCTGCAACTGGAAATCGGCCCGCCGGACGATGCGATGGCGGGCGACCTGCTGCTGTCACTGGCGGCGGAGCGCGGCCTGCCGCTGGGGGCCGATGCCGCCGCCTATCTGATGCCGCGAGCGCCGCGATCACAGGCGGAGCTGGAAAAACTTGTCGCCACGATTGATCGGCTGAGCCTTGAACGCAAGGTCCCGGCCACCCAATCTATCTGGCGTGCCGCGCTGGAAGCGGTGTTGGGACCGGAAGAGCCCCGGTTCCTGTGACCGACTTGCTTTGCTGCCGGAACTGGGAGAGAATCGCCGCGTCATGTTTGATCGCCTGAAATCCTATCTGGACAGCATCCACGCCCGTGACCCGGCGCCCCGTTCGCGCTGGGAAATCCTGCTGTACCCGGGCGTGTGGGCACTGGCGTTCCATCGCGTGGCCCACTGGCTGTTCGATGCCGAGCTGTTTTTCCTCGCCCGGCTGGTCAACCACCTGGGCCGCTGGCTGACTGCGATCGACATCCACCCCGGTGCCACCATCGGGCGCAATTTCTTCATCGACCATGGCTTTACCGTGATCGGTGAAACGGCCGAAATCGGCGACAATGTCACGATTTACCAATGTGTTACCTTGGGCGGATCGAACCCGACCAACGGCATCGGCGGCAAACGCCACCCGACCCTGTGCGACAATGTGATCATCGGATCCGGCGCGCAGATCATCGGCCCGATCACCGTGGGCCCACGCGCCCGCGTGGGGGCCAATGCCGTGGTGACGGATGACGTGCCCGAAGGGGCAACGATGATCGGCCTGAAGGCGCGCTCTACCCTGGTCCCGGCCGAAACCTGGCTGCGCGAATTTATCCCTTACGGCACCCCTTGTGCCGAACGGGGCGATGAACCGTGCGAACCGGCGATGGAACGGGTGCAACTGCTGGAAGGGGAAGTGGCCGGCCTGCGCGCGGAACTGGCCGCGCTGAAGGCTTCCCTGGCCCCCGCTGCGGCCCGCAAGAAGAGCGGTACGGCCGACTGATGAGCCTGCCCCCGGGTGCGGATATCGTCCCCTTTCCCGGCCAGCGCCCGCCGTTGCAGGTGGGGTTCGAACGGCTGGAACTGATGCGCATCCTTGATCTGTACGGCCGCATGGTCGCCGCCGGGGAATGGCGCGATTATGCGATGGATTTCACGAAGGATTTCGCCAGCTTTTCCGCCTTCCGCCGTACGGCCGATGTCGCCCAGATGCGCGTGGAAAAACGCCCCGCGCTGCGCAACAAGCAAGGCATGTGGGCGCTGTACGGCGAACAGGGCCAGGTCTTGAAACGCGGCCACGATCTCAGCGGCGTACTGGCCCCGGTGGAACGGCGGCTGGTGAAGGTGGTGGAGTAGGACATTACCCCGGTGGCCAACTCAGGCGAAAACCCTGGCTGCCCGCATTCCACCGTTCTGCGCATCTGTGATTTGACGGATCAGTTTGATCAGCAACACTGCGCAAGCCACCGTCAGGATGGTCGACACTGCATCCAGCACTGTCTGCAGTGGATTGGGTTCCATCCCGTTGAGGGTCATCCTCATGCTCGCGTTGGATAGGACGTTGCTGATGATCCAGCAGGCCCACCACACTTTCACATTGCCAGGTGCTTCAGCCGAATAACCATCGTTGTTGCCGAAGCTGACATTCCACAGTTCACGCATGGCCTGGAAAGGCTTGATCAGGTTGGCAAAGGGAATGAAATACCAGCCCACCGCCCAGCCGGGCGTAAACGACAGGCCATCAACACCAAGCGATTGCAGGTTGGCGTGGGCACGATGGATCCACATGGCGACCAGCACGATTGATCCGATGTAGGCCAATACGAACAATGCGCTGATCAGGGCATAGGCGGCCGATGCTCCATCGCCGGAATTGAGGTCGAACAGCCCGATCAATTGCCCCATTTCGAACAGCCCCATCAGGCCTGATCCGACTATGACTGCGCCGGCGGCATAAATTGCCCTGTTGGCGCGCGCCGAAATCGTCGCGTCCACTGCTTGGCCCTGCATTTTCAAAATCCCCCTGGCACGGTCCCCGAGGCAAGTTCTGGCAGCGCCCGGCCAAAGTCAAAGTGTTTCGGGAACGGTCGCCTGCTTACGGAGCTTGAACCATTGGACTAGCACAGTCGCTGCCGCCAAAGGGTGGCCAGCATCGTGCTGGTCCACCCCAACGCACTGCGCATGGAGATACCCGATGAGCGTCGCATTCCGTCGCGAAAGTGACGAAGAACACCTGGAACCGAAGTTCGAGCTGCCGATCCCGGCGGGGCCGAACCTTGTCACCCCGCGCGGGCTGGCCCTGATTGGTGAACGGGTGGCGCAGTTGCAGGCGCAGGTGGCGCTGGGCGGCGAGGCGGAGGCGGTGAAGGCCGTGCAGCGGGACCTGCGCTATTGGCAGAACCGCCAGATCACCGCCGAACTGGCCCCCGTGCCAAGCGGGCAGCGGGTGGAATTCGGCACCCGGGTGCGGATTGCGCTGAACGGCAAGGAACGCGACCTCACCATCGTGGGGGATGACGAGGCCGATCCGGCAGCGGGCCTGATATCGTTCAACGCGCCACTGTGCCGGGCGATGCTGGGGGCAGAGGAGGGTGACCTGCTGCCCTTCAACGGCGTCGCTGACGCCATCGAAGTGGTGCAGATTTCCGTCGCCGGGGGCTGATCAGCCCCGGCGTGGGGCAGCGGTTTAGCGCTTGCCCTTCTTGGCCTTGCGCGCCGCATAGCGGGCGTCACGGGCAGCCTTGCGTTCTTCTTCGGTCTGCTTGGGCACGGCAGCCGCAGCGGCGGCAGCTTCGGCTTCCGCAGCGGCCTTGGCGGCTTTTGCTTCTGCAGCGGCGGCCAGTTCGGCAGCCTTGGCTTCCTTGGCCAGGCGGCGTTCTTCGGCCTTGGCCGCATCGCGTGCTTCGGCTTCGGCGCGGATGCGCGCCAGTTCAGCGGGATCAGCCTGCGGGCGGGCCTTCAGCTTGGCCAGGGCATCTTCGCGCGCCTTCTGCGCCATCGAGCGACGCTGGTTGAAGTCGAGTTCCTTGTAGCCGGCCATGTCGCAAGTGTTCCAAATGTACTGGGTTGATATTCGAGTTGGGTTGCGCCCTACAGGCAAAATCGCCCGATTGCACCCCATCCATTCCAATTGCGCCAATGGCGCCGCGCGGCCCGGTCCGGATGGTCCGATGGGCTGGATTTCAAAGGCGTTCCAGCGCGCCGATCAGTTCATCATAATGATCGATCACCGCATCGGCCCCCAGATCATGCACCGGCATGTCGTTATAACCGAAGCTGAGCGCCACGACCGGGGCCCGGGCAGCCTTGGCGGCGAGGGTGTCGAAGCTGGAATCGCCGATCATCGCAAAGCGGCCGCCACCGGCCAGCCGCGCCGCTTCGTGCAGCATGTCGGGCGCGGGCTTGGCCCGGCCGGGACCGAGGGAATCGCCGCCGAGGATGCAGGCGAACCGGTCCGTCATGCCCAGTTCGTCGATCAGCTTGCGCGCCAGCAGTTCCAGCTTGTTGGTGCAGACGGCCAGCTTGACCCCGCGCGCTGCCAGATCATCCAGCGCGGCCAGGCAGCCTTCGAACGGCACGGTGTTGGTGGCGATGTTGGCTTCGTAATGGATCAGCAGTTCGGCAGCGACATGTTCGAAGTGCTCAGGATCAAGCGGGCCGCCGGTGCGTTCCAGCGCGCGTTCCAGCATCCGCCGGGCGCCGCCGCCAATCAGGTACCGCACTTCGCTGACGGGCACTTCAGGACGCCCCGCCAGCCGCAGCGCGTGGTTGACTGCCGGGGCCAGGTCGAGGTTGGAATCAACCAGCGTGCCATCGAGGTCAAAGCCGACAATTGCGAAAGGAAAGGCGTTCATCCCCGCGCCTGTGCCGCAGTGTTATGGAAACTGCAATGCAACGGTGGCATGGGGAAAAAAAGCCATGAAGGATGCCCAATTGTCGCTGACTCGCCCGGTCGCCGCTGTCGTTCTTGCCGCTGGCAAGGGCACCCGCATGAAAAGCGACCTGCACAAGGTACTGCACCCGGTGGCGGGCCGCCCGATGGTGGAACACCTGCTCGGCTCGCTGGATGAATTGCAGCCTGCCCACACCGTGGTGGTGGTTGGCAGCGGGCGCGAACAGCTGGAAACACGGCTGGGCACGCGGGCGACCTGCGTGGTGCAGGAACCGCAGCACGGCACCGGCCACGCTGTGCAGCAGGCCGAAGGCACGCTGGCCGGGTTCAGCGGCGATGTGCTGGTGTTGTATGGCGATGTGCCCTTCGTCACCGCCGCCACGATGCGGGCCATGCTGGAACGGCTGAATGCGGCTGATGCGCCGGCGGTGGTCGTGCTCGGCTTCGAACCGGCCGATGCACTGCAATATGGCCGGGTGATCGCCAGTGACGGGCGGATCAGCAAGATGGTCGAGTTCAAGGACGCGACCGAGGCCGAACGTGCCTGCACCCTGTGCAACAGCGGCCTGCTGGCGGCTCGCGGCGATGCACTGTTCAGCCTGCTGGGCCAGGTCGGCAACGACAATGCGCAAGGCGAATATTACCTGCCCGACGTGGTCAACATCGCCGTGGCCCTGGGGCAGACCTGCGCGGTGGTGGTCACGGCCGATCCGGGCGAAGTGGCCGGGATCAACAGCCGCGCCGAACTGGCGGAAGCCGAAGGGCGCTGGCAGCAGGTGCGGCGGCAGCAGGCCATGGCCGACGGCGCCAGCCTGATCGCGCCGGAAACGGTGTTCTTTTCCTGGGATACGCAGCTGGGCCGCGATGTGGTGGTGGAACCCAACGTGGTGTTCGGCCCTGGTGTGGTGGTGGCGGACAAGGTGGTGATCCACGCCTTCAGCCACCTGGAAGGGGCGCGGCTGGAAAGCGGCGTTTCGATCGGCCCCTATGCCCGCCTGCGCCCCGGCGCGGTACTGCAGGAAGGATCGCGGATCGGCAATTTCGTGGAAATGAAGAACGCCACCCTGGGGCCCGGGGCCAAGGCCAACCACCTGACCTATCTGGGCGATGCCACGGTGGGGGCAGGGGCCAACATCGGCGCGGGCACTATCACCTGCAATTATGACGGGTACTTCAAGCACCAGACCGTGATTGGCCCGCGCGCCTTCATCGGTTCCAACAGCGCCCTGATCGCGCCGGTCAAGATCGGTGCCGATGCCATCGTCGCCGCCGGCAGCGCGGTGAGCCGCGATGTGGCGGACGGAGAATTGCGGATGGTGCGGGCCGAACAAATGGTCAAACCCGGCTGGGCCGACCGTTTCCACGACGCGATGAAGCGCAAGAAAGCGGAAGGGAAGGGCTAACCTTCAGCGATTTGACCGTCGCGCCAGCTCTTCCTGTTCCTCGATATAGGCCAGTTCGGCCTTCGCCGCCGGGCTGTCCGGATCATACTCCTGCGATTGCAAAAATAGGCGGCGGGCATCGTCGAGGTCACCCAGCTCGATCTTGGCAAACCCCATTCCTCGCATGGACCGGGCGGTGACCATGTCATCCGCAAGCTCCCCCAGTTCCTTCCCGACGGCGAGCGCCCGGGCGAAGGTGTCATGTGCAAGTCGCCATTGCTTGCGGAACTTGTGCAGTTCGCCCAGCTCGTTGATGTAATGCGGCTCAGCTGGCTCAAGTTCGATAGCGCGGAGCAACAGTGGCTCTGCCTCGTAATGTCGATTCAGGTCGATCAGCGCGAAGGCCTGACCGAAGATGGCGCTGCAATATTCGCTGCCGACCACGATCACTTGCCGTGGACCGGGAGTATCCTTCGCCAGGATAGCTGCAAATCCGTGGACGATGCCCTGCAGGTCGTTGTTCGCGCAACGGACTGATTTGCCGGCATATTTGACTTCGTAAGCAGCCACAACCTGCTGGAATTTGAGAATTGCTTCTGTCGGGCGCTTGGCCCTGATATCGTCATAACCACGGTCAAGCAGATCGCCACCTAAGCGCGCAGATTCGAGCACGATGCTGCTGTTGTCGCCTTCGGTTGCGCCACCTGTTTCCCGGCGTATTTCCGAACCGGACGAAGCTTCTTGCGCAACAGCGGGGAATGCCATTGCAGGCACTAAGGCGAAGGCGAGAGCCGGCAGGGTGGTTCTGAACATGACGAAAGGCACGATTGCAGTTTCCATGGCTGTTGTCGTTACACCGGCTTGACATGATATCATGATATGATATCAGTATATCACCATGACCCGCATCCTCGCCGACCTGCCAGATGAAGATATCGAAAAGCTCGATTTGCGTGCTGCCCAGCAGGGTACGTCGCGGGCGGCTCTGGTGCGCGAAGCGGTGAAGTTGTTTCTGGTGCAGAATGACAGCGGCAACGACTGGATCGAACGCTTTGCCGGCTTGTGGGCCGACCGTGACGATATTCCGGATGGGGTCGAATACCAGCGGGCAATGCGCGAAGATCGCCGCCCTTACGAAGATATCTGATTGGTGTCAGCGCCGTTTTTCGACACCAATATCGTCATCGACTGGCTGAAGCGTGTGCCTCAGGCTGCTGGCGAACTGTCCCGGTATCGCGGGCCGAAGATCAGCCGCATTGTCTGGACCGAAGTGATGGCCGGCGAAACGCTGGAGCGGCGCGACCTTGTTCGTCAGGCCCTGAACCATTTCGAGATTGTCGAGATTGACGCGCGCATTGCCACGGCCGCAGCTGACATTCGGTTCCGATCCAGGATGAAGCTGATGGATGCCTACATCCTGGCAACCGCACAGGTGAACGGGGCGATCCTGATTACACGAAATACCAAGGACTTCCCGGCAGAGATGCCGGGCATCCGCGTACCATATTCGCTCTAAGCGCCCCCAATTCTCTAAGTAAAGGCAAGCAGTCCATGTGCGGAATTATCGGCATCGTCGGCAAGGAACAGGTCGCGGATCGTCTGGTCGAGGGCCTGCGGCGGATGGAATATCGCGGCTATGACAGCGCGGGCATCTGCACCCTGCACAATGGCGAACTGGTGCGCCGCCGCGCAGAAGGCAAGCTGGCCAACCTGGTGAAAGTGGTCGCCGCCGATCCTGCGCCGGGCGAAGTCGGTATTGCCCACACCCGTTGGGCCACCCACGGCGCGCCCACGGCCAACAATGCCCACCCGCACGCAACCGCGGTGCTGGCGCTGGTCCACAATGGCATCATCGAAAACTTCAAGCAGTTGCGCGATGAATTGCAGGCCCGTGGCCGCCGGTTCGAAAGCGAAACCGATACCGAAGTGGTCGCCCACCTGGTGTCCGAACAGGTCGAAGCGGGGCTGTCCCCGCAGGATGCGGTGCAGGCCGTGCTGCCGCGCCTGCGCGGGGCCTTCGCCCTGGCTATCGCGTTCAAGGAATACCCCGATATGCTGATCGGCGCGCGGCTCGGTTCGCCGCTGGTGGTCGGTTATGGGGAAGAGGAAACCTACTTGGGGTCCGACGCGCTGGCGCTGGCCCCGCTGACCCAGCAGATCACCTATCTGGATGAAGGCGACTGGGTGGTGGTGACCCGCGATGGCGCGCAGATCCATGACAAGGACAACCGCCCGGTCACCCGCGAAGTGACCACCAGCGGCGCTAGCGCCGCCGCGATCGAGAAGGGCAATTACCGCCACTTCATGCAGAAAGAGATCTTCGAACAGCCGACCGTGGTCGCGCAGACGCTGCGGTCTTACCTGCGCCCGGTTGAACAGCAGGTGGCCCTGCCGCAGATCGATTTCGACATTTCCGCGATTGAACGCGTCACCATCGTCGCCTGCGGCACCAGTTACTATGCCGGGATGGTCGCCAAATACTGGTTCGAACAGTTCGCCCGCGTACCGGTGGACATCGATTTCGCCAGCGAGTTCCGTTACCGCGACCCGGTGTTGCAGCCGGGCGGGCTGGCGCTGTTCATCAGCCAGAGCGGCGAGACGGCGGATACACTGGCGGCGCTGCGTCACTGCAAGGAAAATGGCCAGACCATCGCCGTGGTGGTCAACGTGCCGACCAGTTCGATGGCACGCGAGGCGGACCTGCTGCTGCCGACCCATGCCGGGCCGGAAATCGGCGTTGCTTCCACCAAGGCGTTTACTTGCCAACTGGCCGTGCTCGCAGCGCTGGCCGCCCACTTTGCGGTCAAGAAGGGCAAGCTGGACCGGGCGGAGGAAGCGGAGATCGTCCAGCACCTGCTGGAAGCGCCCGCCGCGCTGAACGCGGCCCTGGCCCATGATGACGAGATTGCGGCGATGGCCCACCTGATCGCCCCGGCGCGGGACGTGCTGTACCTGGGGCGCGGGGCGGATTTCCCGCTGGCGCTGGAAGGCGCGCTGAAACTGAAGGAAATCAGTTATATCCATGCTGAAGGCTATGCCTCTGGCGAAATGAAGCACGGCCCGATCGCGCTGATCGACGAAGCCGTGCCGGTGATCGTGCTGGCCCCCAGCGGGCCGCTGTTCGAAAAAACCGTCAGCAATATGCAGGAAGTGCGCGCGCGCGGCGGCAAGATTGTGCTGATTTCCGATGCAGAAGGTCTGGCCGAAGCGGGCGAAGGCTGCCTGGCGACGATCGAGATGCCCAAGGTCCACCCGCTGATCGCGCCGCTGGTTTACGCGGTGCCGGTGCAACTGCTGGCCTATCACACGGCCTGTGTGAAAGGCACCGATGTGGACCAGCCGCGGAATCTGGCGAAGTCCGTTACCGTGGAATAATCACAAATATCGCACCGGCGCCTTAGGGCTTTACCCTGCCTCAACCATTGGCCCCTATCGCCGATGGAGTGAACGGGACCAGCTCAGACCTTCCAAGCCTGCCTTTGCGGATTACTCCGCTGCAGATCATTGGCTTCAAGGATCCCGATGAAGGGTCGTGGGCGCGGTTGCGCGCGCTGCAATATGCGCAATTGCACAAGTTCGCGCTGTCCCGCTGCCTGTCGCACGCGATCGGGGTGATTTTCACCCTGTCGATCTTTTACGGCAAAGTGCCGCTGGCGGAACTGCTGGCCTGGGCCGGGGTGGTGGGCGTTGCCGTGTGGAACGCCACCCAGGTGGAACGCGGGCTGGCGGACATTGATCGCCGGTCGATGACCCGGCAGGAATTCAAACGGCAGGCATTCGGCGTTGCCGGGTGTGCGCTGGCCTGGGCCGCGGCGCTGCTGCTTTTCGTGCACAGCGGCGGGCGGTCCGAACATTTTGCCTTGTGGACGCTGGTGGCGATGCTGATTGCCGGTTCGGTGGTGACCATGTCCGCCGCGCCGATTGCCACGGTCCTGTTCGCCGTGATCAGCGGCGGCGCGGGGGTGATCAGCTTCATGCTGCGGGGCGAATTCAGCTTCGCCCTGGTCACGGTGGTGTTCCTGTTCAGCGCCATGGCCGGTGCGGTCGATTCTGCCCGCACATTCCTGGCCGCGCGGATTGCCGAAGCAGGGGTTACGGAAAAGGACCAGGTGGTCAGCCTGCTGCTGCGCGAGTTCGAGGAGAACGAGGCGGACTGGCTGTGGCAGATCGATATCAACCGCCGCATCCGCAGCCCATCGCCGCGGTTCGCCTATGCCCTGGGCCACGATTCGCAGGAAATTGCCGGGCAGTCCTTCATCCGCATGATTTCCGGCAAGGCGTGGGAAAGCGGGCAATTCCCGCCCAGCCTGCATGACCTGGCCGAAAAGCTGAAACGGCGCGAAAGCTTCTCCAACCTGATCGTGCAGGTGGATGTGCAGGGCAGCCGCCGCTGGTGGGAACTGTCAGGCACCCCGATGCTGGATGAAAAGAGCAATTTCATCGGCTATCGCGGGGTCGGTTCCGACGTGACCGAGCAGCGCGAATCCGACGAAAAGATCGCCTACCTCGCCCGCTATGACACGTTGACCGGCCTGCCCAACCGCCTGATGCTGACCGAAGCGCTGGGCGAGGCCTTGCGTTATTCCCTGCAATGGAAAACCCGCTGCGCGTTCCTGATGATCGATCTCGACCGGTTCAAGTCGGTCAACGATTCACTCGGCCACCAGGTGGGTGACAAGTTGCTGGCCCTGGTATCCCACCGGATGAAGCAGGTCGCGGGCGAAAACTGCCAGATCGGCCGTCTGGGTGGTGATGAATTTGCCGTTGTGATCCGCGACGCCACCGATGTTGGCGGGATAGAACGGGTGGCCACGGCGGTGATCGATTCGCTGTCGCACCCCTACACTGTGGACAACCATACGCTGTTCATCGGGGCCAGTGTCGGTTCCGCCCTCGGCCCGCGTGATGGCGATACGGTGGAAGCCCTGATGCGCAATGCCGATCTGGCGCTGTACCGGGCCAAGGACCAGGGCGGCGGTGAACATTGCAATTACGAACCGTCACTGCACGCCAATGCCGAAGAACGGCGCAAGCTGGAAACCGCGCTGCGCCAGGCAGTCGGCAACCAGGAATTGACACTGAACTTCCAGCCGGTGGTCGATGCCAACAGCGAAGAAGTGGTCAGTTTTGAAGCCCTGCTGCGCTGGCACAGCAAGGAACATGGCTTCATCAGCCCGGGCAAATTCATCCCGCTGGCCGAAGACACCCGGCTGATCGTGCCGATCGGTGACTGGGTGCTGCATGAAGCTTGCCGCCAGGCGGCGCGCTGGCCAGGGGAAATCAGGGTGGCGGTGAACGTGTCGGGCGAACAATTGCTCGAACCCGGCTTCTCCACCAACGTGGTGCGGGCGCTGGCCGATACCGGCCTGCCGGCGCACCGGCTGGAAGTGGAAGTGACCGAAAGCATTTTCCTGCGCGATGGCCGCACGGCGCGCCAGACGCTGGAAGAAATCATGGCGCTGGGCTGTTCCGTGGCGCTGGACGATTTCGGCACCGGCTATTCCTCGCTCGGTTACCTGCGCACCTTGCGGTTCAGCACGATCAAGGTGGATCGCAGCTTTGTGACCGGCGCGGCGCAGGGCAGCGCGGAAAGCCTGGCGATCATCCGCGCTGTGGTGGCGATGGCGCAGAGCCTGGAAATGAGCACCACGGCCGAAGGCGTGGAAAGCGAAAAAGAACTGGCGATGATCCGCGAACTGGGCTGCGACAAGATCCAGGGGTACTATTTCGGCCGTCCGATGGAACCGGCCGAGGCCTTCGCCCTGGTCGACCGCAAGCGCCGCGGCCTGGCGGCGGCGTAAGGGTTAGCGAAGCAGCCAGACTGCCTCCCCTCCCGCCAGCGGGAGGGGGACTTTGATCAGGCCTTTACCAGAGCGCGCACGGCGCCTTCGAACAGCGCGCGGCCGTCGGTGCCGCCGGCCTGGGCTTCGATCGCCCGTTCCGGATGCGGCATCATGCCCAGCACGTTGCCCGCTTCGTTCAGCACCCCGGCGATGTCGCGGGCTGAACCGTTGCAGGGTTCGGCATAGCGGAAGGCCACGCGGCCTTCGCCTTCCAGCCGGTCCAGCGTGGCTTCGTCGGCAAAGAAATTGCCATCGTGGTGGGCCACGGGAACGCGGATCACCTGGCCTGCATCATAGCCGCCAGTGAACAGCGACTGGGAGTTTTCAACCCGCAGCGGCACGGTGCGGCAGATGAAGGTCTGCCCGGCATTGCGCAGCAGCGCACCCGACAGCAGACCGGCTTCGGTCAGCACCTGGAAACCGTTGCACACGCCCAGCACCGGCACGCCGCGCCCCGCCGCTTCGATCACGCTGCGCATGATCGGGCTCTTGGCCGCCATCGCGCCGGAACGCAGGTAATCGCCGTAGGAAAAACCGCCCGGCAAGGCGATGAAATCGAGGTTGTCGGGCAGGGCGGCATCGCCGTGCCAGACGCGCAATGGCGCGGTGCCGGAAACCTTTTCCAGCGCCACCGCCATGTCCCGGTCGCAATTGGACCCCGGGAAGGTGATGACCGCTGCCCGGAAGCTCACGCTTCGGCTCCTGCCAGCTTTTCGATCCGGAAGTTTTCGATCACCATGTTGGCGAGCAGCTTGCGGCACATATCGTCCAGCTGCGCGTCGGTGGTGGTATCGGCCACGTCCAGTTCGATCAGGCGACCGACGCGGACGTCCTTGACCCCTTCGAAGCCGAGGCCTTCGAGCGCGTGGTGAACGGCACGGCCCTGCGGATCGAGCACGCCGGGCTTCAGGTTGACATGGATGCGGACCTTCATCGCGCTTGCGCTCCTGCTAGGGCGGGGGGACTCGGCGCAGCCTATGGCGACAGACGGCCGCGCAAACAAGGGGGCGGGGGCAGGCGGTGGCCCTATTCCCCGGCAGATGCGGCTTTTTCGCGCGGCAAGGCCACTACCTCTACCTGCGATCCGGGCTTCAACCATTGCGCCGCGGCAGCGCGGACATCCTCTGCCGTCAATGCCGCCAGCAGGGCCTTGGCGCGCTGGAAGCGGTC
>JBARAF010000305.1:0-4835 GCA_049791695.1 Croceibacterium sp. | reverse complement strand
CTTCCTTTTCAGCCGTTGCGGCAACGGTGATCTGGACCGCCTCTTCCTGCGCCCGCTGCGTCGCCGCGATCACCGCCACGTTCTTGTTGCGGTTGGCGATTTCGGTCGCCTTGGCCGTCTGGACGCTTTCTTCGGCCCGGACTGCCAAGGCACGGGCTTCGTTGGCAGCGGCAGTTGCGGTCGATTCTTCCTCGGACTTCTGCGCGGTCTGCACGGCGGTGGTGATGCGGGCGAGTTCGATGTTGCGGTCGCGCTCGATCGTCGCCGTCTGGACGGCGCCATCACGTGCGATCGTGGCAGTCTGGACGATCTTGTCCGCTTCGGTCTGGGCCACGGTCTGCGCCTGCTCGGCGCTGATCCGGGCGATTTCCGCCAGCCGGGTCTGCTCGGCCTCAGCCGTGGCAATCGCGGTCGCCTGTTCCGCCCGGCGGGCTGCCAGGGTCTGTTCCTGCGCTAGGCGCGCCTGTTCTGCTTCCTGCGCAATCGCCAGCGACTGATTGTTCGCATCAAGGTTGCGCTGTTCGATCTCGACCCGGTTGCTGGCGACAATGTCGTTGCGGATCTTCTTGCGCTCCTCGATCGTCCGGGTGAGCACCGTCAGGCCCTCGGCGTCGAAAGCATTGTTTTCGTTGAAGTGTTCGAACGCGGTCTGGTCGAAATGGGTAATGCTGACGGATTCGAGCTGGAAGCCGTTCATGTCCAGATCGGTCATCAGGGCTTCCTGCACTTTCTGGATGAAATCGGCCCGGTTGGCGTGGAGGTGTTCCATCGTCATCGTCGCCGCAACCGAGCGGAGCGCGGAGACGAGCTTGCCATCGAGCAGGGATTTCACCGCATCCGGGCTGTTCACGGAATCGCCGAGCGTCTGTGCAGCCGCAGCGATCGACTGGGCATCGGGTTTCACCTTGATGTGGAACAGGCCGACCACGTCAACGCGCAGCTTGTCCAATGTGATCAGGGCATCCTTGTTGAGGCGCGAGACCTCAAGTTTGACCGTGGTCAGGCGCACCTGCATCAGTTCGTGCAGGACCGGGAACACCATGATCCCGCCGTTGAGCACGACCTTTTCACCGCCGAACCCGGTCCGGATCAGGGCCACGTCCTTGGTGGCACGGCGATAGAGCCGGGTGAGGATCACGCCGATCACCACCAGCGCGAATAGGATGATCCCGGCATAGACCAGGATGTTGAGCACTGCGGTGGGCATAATTCTCTCCAATTCAGGCAATTGTTTGCGGTGCGGGTCAGACCGCGGACAGCAATTCGGTGGCGTCGGGCAGGATGAAGAACATCTGCTCGTGCTTACGCACCAGCAGGCCGGTCTGGCCCTGGGCCAGGCTGTCGCCATCCTCATGCGGTTCGACCATCACGTAATGGGCCTGGCCATGGTAATCGATTACCTTGGCCCGGGCGGGGTGGCCCCGGCGGGCCGTGCCTTCCAGCACGGTTGCGCGGCAGCGCAGCAACTCATCCGGAGTAATGGCGGTGCTTTCGTATTCCGGGACGAACCGGGCAACCACGCCGGAGAAAAAGGCATTGCCGACAAGGCCGATGGGCAGGGCTGCCAGCACTGCCAGAACGGGGTGCAGCGGACCACCGGTCAGCGCCCCTGCAACCTGCTGCACGGCCAGTCCGGCCAGGGTAAAACAGGCAAGCAGCGACGTGAGCCAGACCAGAATTGGCAAGCCGCTGCTGATGCCGAGCCAGTCAAGTACAGAAGATCCGCCGGTCTCGCCGATATCAGCGTCAAAATCGAAATGACCCAGCCCAAGGCCGATCACTTCGATCAGGCCGATGCCAATCATCAAAACAAAGCTTACCGAAAAGACGATGTAGCCGGGTGTCACAAGTTGCTCGAGCATACCTTGTGTTATCAGTGTGATCCGGACCTAGAAAGCAAAACCGGACCAATGAAACGCAGGCCGAAGCCGAAAGCAGCGCGAATTCAGGATAGCGACCCCGGAGTTCCCCCCGGAGTTCCCCCCGCGAACTCCCCGGACATTAATCGCCCAGCCATTCGGATATGATCTCGCCCCGGTGCCCCTCTGGCGCCAGGGCGGTGCGCAGGGCGGCAAGCAGGGGCGGCAAGCCTTGCGTGAAGGCGTAGGGCGGGTTGACGATATAGAGGCCCGCGCCATTGTAGATGCCGGGCTGATCGTCATCGTACAGCCAATGTTCCACCCGCAGGAACTTCGGGATGCCGAGCTGGCGCATCTGTTCCGTCCACCGCCGGTGCGTGGCGCGGTCTTTCAGCGGATACCAGATCACCGTCACGCCATGCGCCCATTTGCGGTGCGCGGCGGCGAGGGTGGCGGTGATGCGGGCGCGTTCATCCAGCTGCTCGAACGGCGGATCCACCAGCACCACGCCGCGCGGAGTGCGGGGCGGCAGCATCGCCAGCCACAATTCATAGGCGTCGCGCTCGTGCACGGCAGCGGATGTGCCGCGCATCACGCCGCGCAGGGTCTGGGCGTCCTCGGGATGTTTTTCGTTCAGGATCAGGAAGTCCTGCGGGCGCAGCAGCTGCGCAAGGATCCGGGGCGAACCGGGGTAGAACTGCGGCTCCGCCCCGCCATTCACCGCCTGCACGACGGCGCGATAGTCATCCAGCAAGGGGTTCCCATCGGCAAAGGCCCGCACCACGCCCTGTATGGATTCACCGGTGCGCCGGGCATCCTCGCCGTCAAGGTTGTAGAGTCCGCAACCGGCATGGGTATCCATGAGGGTCAGCGCGCTTTCCTTCTGCTGCAGGGCCCTGACAAGAGCGATCAGCAGGCTGTGCTTCACGACATCGGCACTGTTGCCTGCATGGAAGGAATGCCGGTAATTCATTGTGCCTCAAGACCCTGCCGATTTACCTTTGGACAATCTGCTGGGCGCGGTTTTCGGGCGCGAGGCGATTGCGGTAATCAATCCGGTGCCAGTATAAAGTCGGGCGCAATCCTTCAACGCCCTTCTGCGCGAGGCCTCAGGCTCGCGTTGCGACGGCGGCAGATGTGGAGAGGCAAGGCTCTGGGTAATAGGGTTTGGGTTATCGTGCCCGGAATTGCCACCTCCCGCGCGATACGGTTTCACGCAGAGGCGCAGTGGAAGAAAGCCGCAGAGACGCAGAGAGGCCGTGCCACCTTTCCTCGTCAGCCGGGACTCGATCCGTGGTCGAGTTTGCTAGGGACGACTGACGAACTTAGTATAGTATCCTCGGAATTTCCCGGAATTTTAGTGGCCCCGGAATTGAAAAGAGCGATAGTATTGGCTGCAATATTGGGGGCGACTAAAGCGCATGGCTGGATTCAAGACTGGTGTGGCGGTCGGCGTACTTGCGACCGCCGTTGGGGCGAGTTTCCTGATCGCTAAGCTCGAAGAGCAACCACTGATCATGGGCAGCAAGTCGATCTACAACGGTAGCGGCTACGCTTTCGTTGAAGGCTCGATTATTGGATACGATGCGGATTCCAGACACAACCCGATGAACAATATGATCTCGCTACGCTGCGACCGAGCTTTGATGGAATGCGATGTTTCGAGCGTAAATCAACTGTCGAGCGGTCAGATTAGCTCCATCGACACCGAAACTATCCGAGTGACTAAGTGGACCGACGTTGAAATCGTGGCTACGTCGCTCGAACTTTCCGGATCATTCAATGGCTGCTTTTACTACGAGATCAGAGCATTCTTCAAAACCGAAGAAGTGACCTATCTGCGCATCCCTAACCCGAGACGTGACGTCAAACGCTGTAAGGAACTGTTCGCCGCAGACGGAAAAGTTTCGACTTGGCGGATTGGGCAATCGACTGAATACAGGCCGTAGTTAATCGCGCGGGAGGTTTACGGCGCAGGCACTATCGCCGCGCGGCAATCGGGCGTCCTGCGGGGACGCTCCGGATTGCTTCGTCGCTGCGCTCCTCGCAATGACGAGGGGGCAGGTGCGGATCGCGTCTTGCGGAAGGCGCAGGAAATCCGCGCCCCGGCGCTTATTCCCCGTCGAGGCCGTAGGCGGTGTGCAGGACGCGGACGGCCAGTTCGGTTTCGTCCTCGTCGATCAGCACCGAAACCTTGATTTCGGAGGTCGAGATCGCCTGCACGTTGATCGCGCGGTCGGCCAGGGCCTTGAACATGGTCGCGGCAACGCCCGCGTGGCTTTTCATGCCGACGCCGACGACGCTGATCTTCGACACCTTGTCATCGCTGATCATGCGGAAGAAGCCGATCGGTTCGCGGCGTTCTTCCAGCAGGGCCTGGGTGCGCAGCAGGTCTGCCTTGGGCACGGTGAAGGTGACGTCGGTCTCGCCCTTGTCCTTGGCGATGTTCTGGATAATCATGTCGACGTTGATGCTGGCGGCGGCCAGCGGGCCGAAGATCGCCGCCACCGCGCCCGGCCGGTCCGGCACGCGCGTCAGGGTGACCTTGGCTTCGTTCTTGTCGGCGGCGATGCCGGTGATCAGCTGGCGTTCCATATCCAATCCTTCGAGTTCTTCATCGCTGACAATCATCGTGCCCGGCAGGGTATCGGCGGCAGGCGCATCGTCATCGATGAACGATGACAGCACCTGCACCCGCACCTTTTCCTTCATCGCCAGGCTGACAGAGCGGGTCTGCAACACCTTGGACCCGACCGAGGCCAGTTCCAGCATTTCTTCGTAAGTGACGTTCTTCAGCTTGCGCGCCTTGGCCACGATCCGGGGATCGGTGGTGTAGACGCCGTCAACGTCGGTGTAGATGTCGCACCGGTCGGCGCCGATGGCCGCCGCCACGGCCACGGCCGAGGTGTCGGACCCGCCGCGGCCCAGCGTGGTCACGCGGCCGGCGGGGGAAACGCCCTGGAAACCGGGGATCAC
>JBARAF010000304.1:0-8289 GCA_049791695.1 Croceibacterium sp. | reverse complement strand
CTGTTTTGCCATCGGCAGGTGAACGCGGAAATGCGTCAGCCCTGCTGCTTCGTCCCGTTCGTGGCTGATCCGCCCGTTCATGTCGCGCACCAGCTTTGTCACCAGGGCCAGCCCCAGCCCTTGCCCGTTCTTCTTCGACGAGACGAAGGGCTCGAAGATATGATCGCGTACGGAGGGATCGAACCCCGGCCCATTATCGCTGACCTGCACTTCAATCGGCAGTTTCACCGGGCGGCCCAGCCGGACGATGTTCATCGCCAACCCGCTGACGAACCGGGTGCGGATGGTCACTTCCGGCGCGCGGCTGCCCGCGCAGGCATCCCGGGCATTGGTGATCAGGTTGATCAGCACCTGCACCAGCGCGCCTTCGTTGGCGAGTACCGGCGGCAGTGAGGGATCGAATTCCTCGCGAATGGCCACTTCCACACCGCCCGCCGCGCTGACCGTTTCCAGCGCCCGGCGGATGGCGGCGTGCAGGTTCAGCGGGGCAAGCGGCTCCGGCTGCTCGCGGCCCAGCCGCTGCATCCGGTCAATCAGCAGGGCGATCCGGTCCACTTCGTCCGCGATCAGTTCCGTCATTGCGCGGTCTGATTCAGGCAGCTTGCGCGCCAGCAGTTGCGCCGCGCCGCGAATGGCCGCCAGCGGGTTCTTGATTTCGTGCGCCAGCACCGCTGGGCCGCGCAAGGGGGCCCCGCGATCATCGTCATTCAGGCGGTCACCCTGCCCCGCGTCGGACAAGGTCAGCACCCGCCAGCCAGGGTTGGTGGCAAGCGGGGACACGGTCAGGTTGATGACCATTTCCTTGCCGCCCACTTTCAACGCCAGACTGCGGGCGACCATCTGGCCGTCGCTTTCCAGCAAACGGTCGCCCACCTGGGCGTCCCCGAACAGGAGCACCTCCAGCAGCGATTTGCCAAGCAACCGCCGTGCGCTGCGCCCGATCAGGTTTTCCGCCGCCGGGTTGACCTCGCGAATGATCAGGTCTGGCCCGACCAGCAGCAAGGCAAAGGTAAGGCCGGTTATCTGTTCACGCGCCCTCGGTAAGCTCGCGGGGGGAACAGCAATCTCGCTCACGCGGCCTGCCGCAGCAACAACGGTTCGTAGAAGCGGGCAATTTCGCCCAGCACCTGTTCCGGCTGGTCAATGAAGTTGGCCTTGTTGCGGAATTCCGCCGAGCCCGGCAGCCCCTTGGTATACCAGCCAAGGTGCTTGCGGGCGAGCTTTACCCCGGTGACTTCGCCATAATGGTCCAGCATCGCGCGGTAATGTTCGTTCACCACGGCGTACTGTTCTGCCAGGTCGGGCTCGCCCCGTTCCTCGCCTGTCTGCCACCAGTGCATGACCTGCCCCAGCAGCCACGGCCGGCCATAGGCGCCCCGCCCGATCATCAGCCCGTCCGCGCCGGATTGTTCCAGCGCCTTGGCCGCATCGGCCACGCCGCAGATGTCGCCGTTGACGATCACCGGCACACTGACGGCATCCTTCACCTTGCGGACGAAAGCCCAGTCAGCCTCGCCCTTGTACATCTGGTTGCGGGTGCGGCCGTGGACGGTGATCATCTTCACGCCCAGGTCTTCCGCAATGCGGGACAGTTCCGGCGCGTTCAGGTCCCCATGGTCCCAGCCCATCCGCATTTTCACCGTCACCGGGACGGACACGGCCTTGACCGTCGCTTCCATCAGCTTCGTCGCCAGGCCGACTTCGCGCATCAGGGCGGAACCGGCCAATTGGCCCACCACCTTGCGCACCGGGCAGCCGAAGTTGATGTCGATCACCGCCGCGCCATTGCCTTCCTGCAACTTGGCCGCTTCGGCCATGCTGGCAGGATCGCAACCGACCAACTGCATCGAGACCGGTTCCTCGATCCGGTCCCAGGCGGCTTTCTGCACCGACTGGCGGGTTTCCCGGATCGCCGCTTCACTGGCGATCATCTCGGTCACGTTGAGGCCGGAACCATAGCGCCGCACCAAGGTGCGGAACGGCATGTCGGTGACGCCGGTCATCGGTGCCAGCACAACCGGGCACGCGACCTGCACCGGGCCGATCTTGATCGGCTTGAGCGCCGGAGGAGGAGGGAGCGGGGTCATTGCCAAATGTTGCCTAAAAAACAGGCAGGCGCATAGTGGATTGCGGGGTGCGCCGCAAGCGGCTAGCCGCCGCGACGCAATGGACGCCCGCCCGGATCATCCGCCGACCGCGCTTGCTGCGGTGATTGTCGCCGCCGGGCAAGGCCTGCGCGCAGGCCAGCCGGTGCCCAAACAATTTGCCCCGTGGCACGGATCGACCGTGTTGCGCCATGCCGCCGAAGCCCTGCTGGCGGGCGGCGTTACCCGCATCTCCGTAGCGATCCCGGATGGGGCCGATGCACTTGCCCAGGAGGCGCTGGACGGATTGCCCGGCGTGCAACTGGTGACGGGCGGGGCCACGCGGCAGGCCTCTGTCCGGCTGGCGCTGGAAGCGCTGGAACCGCATTCACCCGCTCTCGTCCTGATCCACGATGCCGCACGGCCGGATTGCCCCGCCGAAGTGATTGCGCGCCTGTGCGCGGCGCTCGCCGACTATCCGGGCGCGATCCCGGTACTGCCGGTGGTGGACAGCCTCGCGCTGGACCACGACGGAATGATGGGTGGCAGCGCCCCGCGTGAGCAGTTGCGCCGGGTGCAGACACCGCAGGCATTCCGTTATCCCGATATAGTCGCCGCGCATCGGGCCTGGGTGGGCGAGCCGACCGCCGGGGACGATGCCCAGGTGGCTGCGGCCGTTGGAATGGCCGTGGCGCTGGTCAATGGCGACGAGCGCTTGCGCAAGCTGACATTTGCGGAGGATTTCATGAACGATACTGCCTCCCCCCGCTGGCCGCGCAGCGGCACCGGGTTCGACGTCCACCGCCTCGCTGCTGGCGAAGAATTGTGGCTGTGCGGAGTGCGGATCGACCATCCTCTGGGCCTGTCCGGCCACAGCGACGCCGACGTGGCGATCCATGCCTTGGTCGATGCGATCCTGGGCGCAGCGGCGATGGGTGACATCGGCCAGCATTTTCCGCCCAGCGATCCGCAATGGCGCGGTGCCCCATCCGTCCGGTTCCTGGAACACGCCGTCTCACTTGCGCGGCAGGCAGGGTATGCCGTGGGCAATGTCGATGTGACGATCATTTGCGAAGCGCCCAGGATCGGCCCGCACCGTGACGCGATGCGCAGGTGCCTTGCCGAGGTGCTGGGCACAGGCGTAGAAGCAGTGAGCGTAAAAGCCACCACCACCGAAAAGCTCGGCTTTGCTGGTCGCGGTGAAGGAATCGCAGCGCAGGCGGTGGCCATGCTGGTCCCGCTGGAAAGGACATTATCATGACAGTCGCGCGCAACTGGCTGGCCCTTGCCGGGGCCACTATGCTGGCCATGCAGCCCACCGTGGCTGCGGCGCAGGATTGCCTGGCGGAAGATGAAGTCAGCGCGATGGCGATCTATGCCATGCCCGGCGTGGTCCAGGGCGTGAAGCAGCGTTGCGCCACACGGCTGGCAACGGGTGGCTTCCTGGCCCGTGGCGGCGCCGCGCTCAGCGCCCGCTATGCCCGGTTGCAAGCAGGGGCCTGGCCGAAAGCCAAGACGGGCCTGCTGAAGATCGCCGCGAACAAGGCCGGTGCCCCCCGCGCCAACGGGCGTGCGGGTGCAGGTGCGTCTGGGAACCTGGGCAGCCTGCAAGTGATTGCATCCTTGCCTGACAGTGCCGTGCGCCCGCTGGTGGATGCGCTGATCGTGCAGGAAGTGACGCCGGAAATCGACGTGAACCAGTGCGGGAAGATCGAATTGCTGATGCAGGCGCTGAACAAGGTGGAACCCGAAATTGCCGGCACTTTGCTGGGGCTGATTGCGGGCCTGGTGAAGCTTGACCAGGCGCCGATTTGCGGGGTGCGCGCATGAGCGATTGCCTGTTGCCGGCCGATGTGGTCGCCCTCGCCCGCCGGGTGGTGGAAGAAAACGCCGCTGCCGGTCGCACCGTTGCTCTGGCGGAAAGCTGCACCGGCGGCCTGGTGGCCGCGGCGCTGACGGAAATCCCCGGATCGTCCTCTGTGTTGGAATGCAGTTTCGTCACTTACTCCAACAAGGCCAAGCACGATCTGCTGGGCGTATCGCAGGACATCATCGATGCCTTCGGTGCCGTGTCGATCGCTTGCGTCTATGCCATGGCCCAGGGCGCACTGGCGCGCAGCGGGGCCGATGTCGCCGTGGCGATCAGCGGCGTGGCCGGGCCCGGTGGCGGCAGCGAACAGAAGCCGGTCGGGACCGTGGTTTTCGCCCGTGCCGAACGCGGGGAAACCAAGCCCGATGCGGAATTGAAGCTGTTTGAGGAAAAGGACCGTTCCGGGGTGCGCCGTCAGGCGGCGCTTTGCGCGCTGGAACTGCTGCTGCCGTAAAGCTGGCCGGCGCGCACTTCGAACGCTTCGACCATCTTGCGGAAGGCGCGGTCAAAATACTGGCCTGCCAGCATTTCGAACATCTTGTTGCGGAAGCTGAAATCGACCGCGAAATCGATCTCGCAACCGCCTTCCGGCAGGTCCCGGAAGGTCCAGGTGTTATCGAGATCGCGCATCGGCCCGTCGATGTAGATCACTTCCAGCCGTTCCGGCCGCTGCTTGATCACCCTGCTGGTGAACTTTTCCCGCAGCGCCTTGAAGCCGACCAGCATGTCGGCGACCATTTCCTGCCCGTCGTCAGACCGGACCCGGGTGGCGACCACCCAGGGCAGGAACTCGCCATAGCGCGATACGTCTGCCACGAGGTCGAACATCTGCGCTGCCGAATAGGGCAGGCGGCGCGTTTCACGAATGCCGGGCATCAGCCGTTCCGCTTGGCCATCTTGGCCTGCCGGGCAGCGCGCATCTGGGCAAAATCGTCGCCCGCGTGATAGCTCGACCGGGTCAGCGGGGTGGCGGCAACCTGCAGGAAGCCCTTGGCCCGGGCGATTGCGCCATAGGCATTGAACACCTTGGGTTCGACAAATTCTGCCACGCTGGCGTGCTTCGGAGTCGGTTGCAGGTACTGGCCCATGGTGATGAAATCGACATCGGCGCTACGCATGTCATCCATCACCTGGTGCACTTCCAGCCGCTGTTCGCCCAGACCCAGCATGATGCCGGACTTGGTGAAGATCAGCGGATCGTGCGACTTCACTTCTTCCAGCAGCCGCAGCGAGGCGTAGTAACGCGCACCGGGGCGGATCGTCGGGTACATCCGCGGCACGGTTTCCAGGTTGTGGTTGTATACGTCCGGCCCGGCTTCACAGATCGCCTCCACCGCAGGGCGCATCTTGCCGCGGAAATCCGGGGTCAGGATTTCAATAGTCGTGCCCGGAGCCTCGCGGCGGATGGCGTTGATCACCTTGACGAACTGCCCTGCCCCACCGTCCGGCAAGTCATCGCGGTCGACACTGGTGATGACGATGTGTTCCAGCCCCATCTTGGCGGCAGCCGTGGCGACGTGTTCCGGCTCCAGCGGATCGACTGCACGGGGCATCCCGGTCTTGACGTTGCAGAAGGCGCAGGCGCGGGTGCAGACGTCGCCCAGGATCATCACCGTGGCGTGCTTCTTGGTCCAGCATTCGCCGATATTCGGGCAGGCCGCTTCTTCACAAACGGTGTTCAGGTTCAGCCCGCGCATCAGCGCCCGGGTTTCCATGAACCCTTTGCTCACCGGAGCTTTGACCCGGATCCAGTCCGGCTTGCGTTGGCGGGGCGGGCGGGGAGCTTCTGCTGCGTCAGTCATGTTTCCGACACTTAGGCATCCCGCTTGCCAGAGGCAATGGCGCGCGGCATGGGATTTGCCATGACCGACATCACGCCAGAACTCGACGAACTTGTTGCCGGCTACCGGCGCTTCCGTGAAACCGGCTGGGCCCCGCGCAAGGAACGCTGGGAAGCCCTGCGCGAAGGGCAGGAACCGCGCGTCATGGTGATCGCCTGTTCCGACAGCCGGGTTGACCCGGCGCAGATCTTTGACGTCAGCCCGGGCGAAGTGTTCGTGGTGCGCAATGTCGCGGCCCTGGTCCCGCCATTCGAAACCACCCCCGGCCACCACGGCGTGTCCGCCGCGCTGGAATTTGCGGTGCAGGTCCTGCGGGTGCGCGAAATCATGGTGATGGGCCACGGGATGTGTGGTGGCTGCAAGGCGGCGCTGACCCAGGAACTGCACGGAACCGAGCCTGGCAAGGGCGGCTTCATCGCCGACTGGATCGAGATGCTGGACGAAGCGCGACAGCCCATCGCCGCGGAATTGGGCATTTCCGGCCGCCAGGCGGAACGGGCGATGGAACAGGCTGCGGTCAAGGTCAGCCTGGCCAACCTGCGCACCTTCCCCTGCGTGCGGGAAAAGGAAGCCCGGGGCAGCTTGCGCCTGCGCGGGGCGTTCTTCGCCATTTCCGATGGCGTGCTGCATCTGCTGGATGAATCCACCGGGCACTTCCATCCGGCCTGATCCGCTTGCACCCGGTGCCGGGGCAATCCATGATGGGTGGATGTCCACAGTAACCCTGAAAAACATCGCCCTGCTGATCGATGCGGATAATGCCAGCCATGCCGGGATTGACCCGGTGCTGACGGTGTTGGCGGAACTGGGGCAGGTGAATATCCGCCGCGCCTATGGCAACTGGGCGAAACCGGCGCTGCATAACTGGAGCCACATCACCCATCGCTATGGCCTGCAACCGGTGCAGCAATTCGACCTGACCCGGGGCAAGAACGCCACCGACATGGCGATGACCATCGACGCGATCGACTTGCTTTATCGCGGCAAGGTGGACGGGTTCGGCATCATGAGTTCGGACAGCGATTTCACTCCGCTGGTTTCGCGCCTGCGGCAGGATGGCCTGCTGGTCTATGGGTTCGGCAGCGACAAGGCGCCCGAGGCGTTCAAGACCGCCTGCACCCGATACATCGATGTCGACAAGCTGATTGCCACTGCCACGGCCGAGGTCGAATCGCCCGCGCCGGCCCCGAAACAGGCAATTGACGCCGGGCTGATTGCCCTGCTGGGCGATGCCTGGAAAGCCGCCAGCCGGGACGAGGAAGGCTTTGCCCGCTTGCAGGAAGTCGGCCAGATTGCCGGCAACCGGTCCAGCTTCGATGTGCGCAATTACGGGTACAAGCGGCTGGCCGATCTGGTGCGCAGCGCCAGCGAATATTTCCGCCTGGACCGCCGCGCCGACGGGCAATTGTGGATCAAGCGGATTCGCTGATCCGGCTCAGCCACTGCACTGGGCCAGGCCTGACCCTTCGTACACTTCACGCCCCCAGGCATCACGCAGGGTAATCGTGCCTTCGTAATCCGTGGTGCCAGTCCCGGCAGGCTTGCCTTCGCCACTGACAGCCAACTGCAGCGCGAAAGTCTTGCCGTTGTACAGCGAGCGGGTGTCTCCCGGCATCTCGCGCGAACCGGGATCGGCGGCAAAGCGCACCATTTCCCCATCGATCTTCATCCAGGCATCGGCTTCGCGGGCAATAACCCGCGTGCCGAGGCTGGTGCCGGGGGCATAGTTGCAAGCCTGGCCAGACAGGTCGTGCCGTTCGATATCGGGGGCACCGATCGGTTCGGGCGAAATTTCCCGCGCCGGTGGGCCTGCGGCATTGGCCTGTTCCACCAGGGCAATGTCCCGTTCGTCCTGCAGCGCCTGTTCTTCCGGCGACAGGCCCTGCCCGCAGCCCGACAAGGCCACGAAACTCAACAGGACAAGGGCGGACAGGCAAGGGCGCATCAGTGTCTCCCGAACAGCTTTTCAACATCAGCCATCGACAATTTGACCCAAGTCGGGCGGCCATGATTGCACTGGCCTGAACGGGGTGTTTGTTCCATTTCCCGCAGCAGCGCATTCATTTCCGCCACCGACAATGCACGACCCGCCCGAACGGATCCATGGCAGGCCATCGTCGCCAGCACATGGTCGATCCGTTCCGCAAGCAACAGGCCCTGACCGTGCTGCGCCATGTCATCCGCCATGTCCTGCAACAGCTTTTGGGGATCGGCATCCTTCAGCACGCCTGGCAAGGCGCGGACCAGCATCGCATCAGGCCCGAACCGTTCCGCGACCAGGCCAAGGCGGGCAAATTCCGCCAGCGCCCCTTCCAGCCGGTCGCAAGCCACTTCGTCCAGTTCAACCACGGCCGGAATCAGCAAGGCCTGGCTGGCCGACAGCTTGTCCCCTGCCCCGGCCGCCCGCAGCCGTTCCAGCACCAGCCGTTCGTGCGCGGCATGCTGGTCAACGATGACCAGGCCGTCCCCCGCCTCAGCCACGATGTAGGTGTTG
>JBARAF010000303.1:0-6001 GCA_049791695.1 Croceibacterium sp. | reverse complement strand
CAGCACCGGCGCATCGCGGCTGTACAGATCCTTGTAAGCGCGCAGGGTGCCGTCGATGTCACGGCCAAATGTGAAATAGGTGATATAGACCGGCATGGTCTTCTGCACCGGAACGCGGGTGTATTTGCCTGATTGCGCCACGGCCACCGCTTCTTCCCGCGTCGCACCCTGGCCCAGGATGGCAATCGTCATCGCCAGTTCCAGCGCCCGTTCGGTGCGGATGCAGCCGTGGCTCAGCGCCCGGTTGTCCTGCGTGAACAGGTTGCGGTTGGGCGTGTCATGCAGGAAAATCGCATGGGCATTGGGCATGTCCAGCTTCATCAGGCCCAGCGAATTGCCCGCACCCGGCTGCTGCACCACGGAGATGTAGCCATTGGCCCCGCGCGTAGCCTTGTACCCGTTCGCCCGCGCCCAGGCCGGATTGCCCAGCGCCCGCGCGCCCAGTCCTTCACCCTTCACAATCGATTGCGGCACGGTCCAGGTGGGGTTGAAGATCACCCCTTCCACGGTTTCGGCCAGCTGCGGCGTGGCCGTGCGGCCGGGCTTGCCGACAATGGTGCGATAGGTGCGGATGATCTGGTTGTTGACCGTCAGCCGCAGCTGCATTTCCGGCACGTTGGTCAGCAGGTACTGCCCGCCAAGGTCGCGCGCCAGCCAGCGCCAGCGGTCCATGTTGGCGCGGATCAGGTTGCGGCGGGCCTTGTCGGCAGGCGGGGTGGCGGCCAGTTCGGCGCGCAGCGCGGCATAGTCCGGGTTGGTCGGGGCCAGCCCGTCCAGCACGCCGCGGACATTCCCGCTGGCCAGCGCATCCATCATCAGCTTGCCGGTGGGCATCCGGTCCGCATCGGGATCGACCACGAACCATTGCAGCCGCGCCTGCATCGGCGTGCGGCCATCGCGCAGGTCTTCGACCAGCCAGGCGAACATCTGGCTGGCCGTGGCATCCAGCGACGGGCCCGGCCCGGCGGCAATCGCGGCGGCCAGGTCTGCCGGGCGATAATCCGCCGGGTCCAGCCCTTCACTGCCAATGCCTGCGATCACGGTCATCAGCGCGCGGGCGCGGTCAACCGGCCAGGCCTGCACTGCGGGATAGGCCGGCTCCAACGCAGCCATCCGCGCGGCCGAAGTAGCCGGAGCCGAGGTCACTTCGGCCGCATCGTCTTCCAGCACCGATTGCGGACGCAGGTCCTGCCCGGATGCCGGGATCGCCAGCAAGCCGAGCGCGCCGATGGTAGTATTGCGGAAATTGAGTTTCATCACATCGACGCCCTGTTACGCGAAATGCCCCTGCCGAATGCCGGCACTGGCCAGAACGGGGAACGGCAGGGGATCAGTCCCCTGCTTGTGCCCGTTTCGCCCTTACCGATCAAGTATTGCAACTGACTGGCAGCTGAATCGTCCCCGGTACGATTGCCTTTTTTGCGGCGGGCTGGCGTAAGGCAGTTATGGTCCAGCCCCGCTCCCTGATGCCCGTTGCGGCGTGCCTGGCCGGCGTCGCGCTCTATTCGCTGATGGATGCGCTGATGAAAGGCGCGTCGCTGGCGGTCGGGGTTTACAGTGCGCTGCTGTGGCGCAGCCTGATCGGGGCTGCGATCGTGGCCCCCCTGTGGCGATTCCAGAGTTGGCGCTTCCAGGGCGGGCGTTGGCCGCAAGCGGCCACGGTGCGGCTGCACCTGCTGCGCGGGACGGTGGCAGCAGGCATGGCGCTGACTTTCTTCTGGGGGCTGACCTTGCTGCCGATGGCGGAAGCGATTGCCATTTCCTTCTTCGCGCCACTGATCGCACTGTACCTTGCGGCCATCATGCTGGGCGAAAAGATCCGCCGCGCGGCCGTACTGGCATCGCTGATGGGGCTGGCCGGGGTGGCCCTGATCGCCGGAACGCGCATCGGCGCCAGCGAAACGGGTGACGGGGCCGTGTGGGGCGTGGCGGCGGTAATGGTGTCCGCCGTGCTCTATGCCTGGAACCTGGTGCTGCAACGCCGGCTGGCGCAAGTCGCCAGCCCGCTGGAAGTGACCGCCTTCATGAACGGCACGGTGGCCATGGTGCTGCTGCCCGCCGCACCCTGGCTGGCCGTGCTGCCGCAGCAAGCCATGCCCGCCATCTATATTTTCGCCAGCGCGGCCCTGGCCACCACTGCGCTGATGCTGTTTTCCTGGGCCTATGCCCGGGCGGAAGCTCAGGCGCTGGTGCCACTGGAGTACAGCGCCTTCGTGTGGGCGGCGCTGATGGGCTGGGCCATGTTCGATGAACGGCTGACCCTGCCGACCCTTGCCGGGACCGCCCTGGTGGTGGCCGCCTGCTGGATCGCCACGCCGCGCGGACATACCGAACAGACGGCGGTTTAGGGCTGCACCCCGGCATCGCCGCTGGCCGCGGGTTCGTCAGCAGTGGCAAAGTGCTTCCACGCCAGTCCCAGTGCTGCGCCGACAAAGGCCGCCGTGACCAGCGCGGCTGCCATCACCACCACCTTCAGCGGTTCCTGGCCCCTGCCCGGGCTGCCCAGTGCCATCGCCACGTTCCCTATCGTTCAACCGACCATCGATTCCGGTCCCTTGCGCCCTTGACCTATCGGCTCCGAACGCGCAATCGCCAGCGCAAATCCGGGCCTGCACGGGGGCACCACGGGCCGGAAGGAAACAGGAAGGACCGCGCACACTATGACCCAGGTCGGCAGCAATTCGCTTGATACCCGCAGCACCATGGACGTCGGTGGCAAGACCTACGCCTATTATTCGCTGAAGAAAGCCGCCGCGAAGATCGGCGACGTATCGCGGCTGCCGTTCAGCATGAAAGTGCTGCTGGAAAACCTGCTGCGGTTTGAAGATTCCGGCTTCACCGTCGGCGCCAAGGACATTCAGGCCCTGGCCGACTGGCAGAAAAACCCGGTCACCGGTGCCGAAATCCAGTACCGCCCGGCCCGCGTGCTGCTGCAGGATTTCACCGGCGTTCCTTGCGTGGTCGATCTGGCCGCCATGCGCGATGCGATTGCCAAGCTGGGCGGCGATACCAGCAAGATCAACCCGCTGGTCCCGGTCAACCTGGTGATCGACCATTCGGTGATGGTTGACGAATTCGGCCACCCCAAGGCCTTCGAACAGAACATGGAAATCGAATACCAGCGCAACATGGAGCGCTACGATTTCCTGAAATGGGGTTCGAAGTCGCTCAACAACTTCTACGCCGTGCCCCCGGGCACCGGCATCTGCCACCAGGTGAACCTGGAAAACATCGCCCAGACGGTGTGGACCAGTGTTGACCAGAACGGCAAACTGGTCGCCTATCCCGACACCTGCGTCGGCACTGACAGCCACACCACCATGGTCAATGGCCTGGGCGTGCTGGGCTGGGGCGTTGGCGGGATCGAGGCCGAGGCCGCAATGCTGGGCCAGCCGGTTTCGATGCTGATCCCCGAAGTGGTCGGCTTCCGCCTGACCGGCACCTTGCGTGAAGGCGTTACCGCTACCGACCTGGTGCTGACCGCCACCCAGATGCTGCGCGCCCACGGCGTGGTTGGCCGCTTTGTCGAATACTTCGGTGCCGGCCTTGCCAACCTGACCCTGGCCGACCGCGCCACGCTGGCCAACATGGCACCTGAATATGGCGCCACCTGCGGCTTCTTCGGCATCGATGACAAGACGATCGAATACCTGCGCCTGACCGGCCGCGAAGAAAGCCAGATCGCGCTGGTTGAAGCCTATGCCAAGGAACAGGGTTTCTGGATCGATCCGTCGGCCCCGGAACCGGTGTTTACCAGCGTGATCGAACTCGATCTCGCCACCGTCACCCCCTCGCTCGCCGGGCCGAAGCGCCCGCAGGACAAGGTCGTGCTGGAACAGGTGGACGACGTGTTCAACGCCGATCTCGCCATTGCCTACAAGCACGAGACCGCCAAGCGCGTGGCCGTGGAAGGCAAGGATCACGACATCGGGGACGGTGACGTGGTGATTGCCGCCATCACCAGCTGCACCAACACCTCCAACCCGGGCGTGCTGGTTGCCGCAGGGCTGGTGGCCAAGAAGGCCAACGAACTGGGCCTGAAGCCCAAGCCGTGGGTCAAGACCAGCCTGGCCCCCGGTTCGCAGGTGGTCACCGATTACCTGAACAAGGCCGGCCTGACCGAACACCTCGACGCGATCGGGTTCAACCTGGTCGGTTATGGCTGCACCACCTGCATCGGCAATTCCGGCCCGCTGGCCGAACCGATCAGCAAGGCGATCAACGGCAACGACATCGTCGCCGCCTCGGTCATTTCCGGCAACCGCAACTTCGAAGGCCGCGTGTCGCCGGATGTGCGCGCCAACTTCCTCGCCAGCCCGCCGCTGGTGGTTGCCTATGCCCTGAAGGGCACGGTGACGCAGGATTTCACCACCACGCCGATCGGCCAGGGCACCAACGGGCAGGACGTGTTCCTGCGCGATATCTGGCCGACCAATGCCGAAATCGCCGAAACGATGGCCAGCTGCATTGACCGGGGGATGTTCCAGGCCCGCTACGCCGACGTCTACAAGGGCGATGAGCATTGGCAGGCGATCAACGTCACCGGTTCGGAAACGTACCAGTGGCGCGCGGGCAGCACCTATGTCGCCAACCCGCCGTACTTCGAAGGGCTGACCATGACCCCGGCCCCGGTGACCGACATCCTGGGCGCCAGGCCGCTGGCCATCCTGGGCGATTCGATCACCACCGATCACATCAGCCCGGCCGGTTCGATCAAGGCTGACAGCCCGGCGGGCAAGTGGCTGACCGATCACCAGGTCGCGCGCGCAGACTTCAATTCCTACGGTGCGCGCCGTGGCCACCACGAAGTGATGATGCGCGGCACCTTTGCCAACATCCGCATCCGCAACGAAATGGTCCCCGGCATCGAAGGCGGCATGACCTCTTTCGATGGCGAACTGATGCCGATCTTCGACGCGGCGATGAAGCACAAGGAAGCCGGCACGCCGCTGGTGGTTATCGCCGGCAAGGAATACGGCACCGGTTCCAGCCGTGACTGGGCGGCCAAGGGCACCAACCTGCTGGGCGTGCGCGCGGTGATCGTGGAAAGCTTCGAACGCATCCACCGGTCCAACCTGGTCGGCATGGGCGTGCTGCCCCTGCAGTTCAAGGATGGGCAGAGCCGCGAAACGCTGGGCCTGAAGGGTGATGACGTGTTCACCATCCGCAACGTCGCCAGCATCACCCCGCAGCAGGACGTTGAAGTGGAAGTGAGCCGCCCTGAAGGCAAGAGCTTCACCTTCACCGCCCGCTGCCGCATCGATACCGCGAACGAGCTGGAATATTACCGCAACGGCGGCATCCTCCACTACGTGCTGCGCAAGCTGGCAGCCTGAGGCACCGGCCTACCCCTCCTCCGTTTGGGGGAGGGCCAGGCTTCGGGACCGGCAGCATGAATCAAAAAGGGCGGCCTTTGCGGGCCGCCCTTTTCGTGTGTGCCGGGACTGATCCCCCCGATCAGTCGGCGGCGGCTTCGGCCTGCTTGCGCTTGCGGCGGGAGAAGACCGCAGCGGCGCCTGCGCCGAACAGCAAGAGCATCGGCGGGGCCGGAACCGGAGTGCCGGAGGTGCCCGAAGTACCGCTGGTGGACGACGAAGTGGAAGTCGAAGTGGAGGAACTGGTCGAGCTGGACGTCGAGGACGAGGTGCTCGAGGTGATGTTGCCTGAAGTCGAAGTGCTGGTCGAGACGTTGCCCGAGCTCGAGGTGCTGGTCGAGGTCGAGACGTTGCCCGACGAAGACGACGTGCTGGTGACGTTGCCCGAGCTGGTCGAGGTCGACGAATAGTTGCCGGACGAGCTGGTGACAGCGCCGGAAGAGGTGGACACGTTGCCCGAAGTGGAGGTGCTGGTGATCCCGCCGGTGCTGGTGCTGACGCCGCCCGTGCTGGTGCTGACACCGCCGGTGGTCGTGCTGCTGCCGCCGCTGCTGGTCGAAGTCGAGCTGCCGGTGGAGCTGTTGTCGATATCGATATCGATGTTGATGCCGCCATTGCTCGACGTG
>JBARAF010000302.1:0-2327 GCA_049791695.1 Croceibacterium sp. | reverse complement strand
TTTATGAACTAGTTAGTTACCGAACTCGTGATGAATTGCAATCCCCCGCCCCGCCTCAGTCGAGCTCCAGCCGTTCGACCGGTCCGAGAATGAAAATGTAAGCCGCAGCGCCAATCAGCCCGAGCGTCGCGATATAGGCGAGTGCGCCGTAGAAGCTGCCTGTCGCGCCCAGGACGAAGCCGATCACCAGCGGGGTGACGATCCCGGCCAGGTTGGCGCAGAAGTTGAACACGCCGCCGGTCAGGCCAATCATCGATTTCGGGGCAACGTCGCTGATCAGCGTCCAGCCCAGATTGACCATGCCCTGCCCGAAAAAGGCGACCGACATGATCGCGATCACCACGGCATTTGATTCGACAAAGTTGGCGAAGACCATCAGCGAAGTGAGCAGCAGCCCGGCCACCACCGGAAGCTTGCGCCCGATGGAAGGCGATCCGGTCTTGCGGATCAGCCAGTCCGAAAAGACCCCGCCCAGCAGCACCCCGACGGAAGCGGCAATATAGGGCAGCGAGGCAGCAAAGCCGGACTTCAGCCAGTCCATCCCGCGTTCGTCAGCCAGGTAGCTGGGGAACCAGGTGAGGAAGAACACCAGCGTTGAATTGCCGCAGAACTGGCCAATCGACGCGCCGAGGATCTGCCGCTTGCGCAGCAACTTGCCCACGTTCGACCAGCTAAACTGCACGGTTTGGGCGGAGCTGCCAGCAAGCCCGCCGCCCTGTTCGATCAGATCCAGTTCGGCGGCATTGGCGCCGCTGTCCTGCGGTTCGCGATAAAGTGCGTACCAGATGCCGGCGTAGAGGATCCCGACCGCGCCGAAGGTGTAGAACAGCGCGCGCCACCCCCAGGTTACGGCGATCCAGGTCAGCACCGGGATCATGAAACCAAGGCCGACATATTGCCCGACCGAATAGACCCCATTGGCCCGCGCCCGTTCCGCCTGCGGGAACCAGGTGGCAAGGATGCGGCTGTTGGCCGGGAAGCACGGCGCTTCCGCCAGGCCCAGCGCCAGCCGGGCGCCGAACAGGCCGGTGACGCTGGTCATCGCGCAATGCAGCAGCGTGGCCAGCGACCACAGGCCGAGCGACAGGGTGTAGGTCAGGCGCGAGCCCAGCTTGTCCAACACCATGCCGCCCGGCACCTGCGCCAGAGCATAGGTCCAGGAAAAGGCGGAGAAGATCAGCCCCATCATCTCGGGCGAGATGTGTAGTTCACCTTCAAGCGATGGCTTGGCCACGCCCATCACCGAACGATCGACATAGTTGAGCATCGTGGCGATGGTGATCAGCGCCAGGATGCCGAAGCGGGCGCGGGTCGGCTTCACTGCCCCCGCTCCCGCAGCCACATGATCTGCTGCACCGCCAGGCGATAGCCATTGATGCCGAGCCCGGAAATGATCCCGGTGCAGACCTGCGTCATGATCGACCGGGAACGCCATTCAGCTTCGCGCCGGTGGATGTTCGACAGGTGCACTTCCATCACCGGGCAATCGGCCAGCTTGATGGCATCCAGCACCGGATAGGCGGCATAAGTGAAAGCGGCGGGGTTGATGACGATCCCGGCAAGGCCCTTGCGCCCGGCCTGCAACCATCCGACCATTTCGTGTTCGATGTTGGTCTGGCGGAAGTCGATGCCGTAGCCGGTCGTTTCGACCGCGCTACGGCACAGGGCTTCGACGTCGGCGAGCGTCTCGTGGCCATAGATTTCCGGTTCCCGCTCTCCGAGCAGGTTCAGGTTAGGCCCATTGAGCACAAGAATGGTCCCACCCATCCGCCAGCATCCTCCCATTTACGGCCCGCGACCCGGCAGGCTCTTGCATTTGTCGCGATATTACACGAACTAGTTCATAACACAACAGTGAGGATGCAACATTGGCCAGATATCCCCTCGCAGCAATCCTGCTGGCCAGCGCCAGCGCGGCCAGTGCGCAACAGACCGATTGGCCGACATACGGGCATGATCGCGGTGGCCAGCGCCATTCCCCGCTGACGCGGATTACGCCCGGCAACGTCGATACCCTGCAGCCTGCGTGGGTCTATCACATGAAGCCCGACACCCCCGCCGCGGTTGCAGACGCGGCTGCGGAAGCGGCCCGGCGCGCAACCGAGGCGGCGGGGCCATTCCGCCCGTCAGCCGGGGGCTTCATCGGATCGCAGGCGACCCCGCTGGTGATCGGCGGGCGGATGTACCTGACCACGCCTTACGGCACCGCCGTGGCGCTGGATGCGGCGACCGGGCGCGAACTGTGGTCCACCCGCATCCCCGGACCCGGCCAGCCTTCGTTGCGCGGGGTGGAATACTGGGCGGGTGATGGCACCGCACCCCCGCGC
>JBARAF010000301.1:0-6406 GCA_049791695.1 Croceibacterium sp. | reverse complement strand
ACTCTGGCCGGGCCTGATGTCAGCCGCGTGGCCGACAGCCAGGGAGAACAGGGCTGGTGGCGCGGCGCCCGCGAAGGACGCCGCTGACCACCCAGGGTCCCGCAATCAGTGGTAGCGGCGCAAAAGGCCCGCAAGCTTGCCCTGCACTTCCACTTCATCCGGACGATAGAACTGCGGATCGTAAGCCGCATTGGCCGGATCCAGCCGGACCTTGGCACCATCACGGTGCAGATATTTCAGCGTCGCTTCTTCCCCGCGAACGAGTGCGACCACGATCTCGCCATCGCGAGCGGTGTTGGTCCGCTTCACCAGGGCATAGTCGCCATCGAGGATACCGGCATCGATCATCGAGTCGCCCGACACTTCAAGCGCGTAATGCTCGCCCGAACCGAGCAAGGCCGCCGGAACCGGCAGCATCTGGCTGCCTTCCAGTGCTTCGATCGGGACACCGGCGGCGATCCTGCCGTGCAGCGGAATTTCGATCACGTCATTGGCGGGGGAGGGGGCCATGCGCGGCGGCTTGACCACTGCACCGGCACTGTCGTTAGCGGCGGCGGCAGGCTTCTTCGCCGAGACATTTTCCGGCTGCTTGAGCACTTCCAGCGCGCGGGCGCGATTGGCGAGGCGGCGGATGAAGCCGCGTTCCTCCAAAGCGGAAATCAGGCGGTGAACGCCCGACTTGCTCTTCAGATCGAGCGCTTCCTTCATTTCTTCAAAACTGGGGGAGATCCCGGTGTCTTCCAGCTTGCGCTGGATGAACAGCAGAAGTTCGTGCTGTTTGGCGGTGAGCATGGGCCGGATTCTCCTCCTTCTGTTCCATTACGGGAACGAACAAGGAACAATTAAGCAACCTTTTTCACTGCGTCAAGCGATACCGCCATTTCGGAGGAGGTAGACCGGGACCACCTCCCCGGCCGCGAGTCCGGCGGCATTTGCGGGCCGGACGATCAGGGCATTGGCCCGTGCGAGCGTGGCCAGCGCACTGCTGTCCTGCTCACCCAAGGGCGCTACTGTGTCGAAGGTCAGTTCGGCGCGAAGGAATTCCTGCCGCCCTTCGGTGGCGGGCACGGGCGCAGTCAGGCGCGCGGGGAGAGGGCGGGGCAGGGCGCTGTCCACCGAGGCCCCTGCCAACCGCCGCAACAGCGGCAACAGGAACAGGAACGCGGTGACGTAACTGGAAACAGGATTGCCAGGCAGGCCGACGATCCACTGGTGCCCACGGCGGGCCACCATCAGCGGTTTGCCCGGCTTGATCGCCACCCGCCAGAAATCAATCTGCGCACCCCAGGCTTCCAGCGCCGGGCGGACCAGATCGTGATCGCCGACCGAGGCCCCGCCGCTGGTCACCAGCACATCGACATCCTCTGCCGCAGCCAGTGCCGCAGCCAGGGCTGCTGCCGTATCGGGTACGGGGCCAATCCGCCGCACTTCGGCAGCCAGCGGTGCCGCCATTGCCGCCAGCATTGCGCCATTACTGGCCGGTATTTGGTACAGGGTGCAGGCGGTGGGATCCGCGGACAATTCATCACCGCTGTCCATGATTGCCACGCTCGGCAACCGGTGGACCGGCAGTGCGCCATGACCTGCAGACAGCGCCACGGCAATCTGCGGCGGGCCGATGTGGGCGCCCCTCGCCAGCACTTGCAAGCCGGTGCGGAAATCGAACCCGGTGCGCCGGATATGGCGCGCGCTGGGCACGCCTGCACCGTTCAATTCCAGCCGGTCGCCATCGCGGCGGGTGTTTTCCTGCAAGACCACCAATGCGCCCCCCGCGGGCATCAGCGCCCCGGTGGAAATTCGGATCGCCTGGCCCGTTTGCAGCACCCCTGCATAGGGATGCCCGGCGGCGCTTTCGCCCACGGCCTGCCACGGGCCGGTTTCGTCGCCGTCACACAGGGCATAGCCATCCATTGCGGACAGATCGGCAGCAGGCTGGGTGCGCACGGCCAGCACTTCGGCGGCGAGATAGCGCCCGCTGGCCTCCGCCACGGGCACCTGTTCCACTGGCAAGGGTGCGGCGGGGCCGAGCAGCCGGTCCCAGGCTTCGGCCAGCGGAATCGGCGGTTTGCTCATGCCGCGCGCCAGGTCCCGCTCTTGCCGCCAGTCTTTTCCAGCAGGCGGACCTCACCGATGACCATGCCCTTGTCGATCGCCTTGGCCATGTCATAGACCGTCAGCAGCGCAATGGAGGCGGCAGTCATTGCTTCCATTTCCACGCCGGTGCGCCCGGTCAGCGCTGCGCGGGCGGTGACCCGCACAGCCTCTGCTTCAAACGCGAAATCCACGGTCACCGCGTCCAGTGCCAGCGGGTGGCACAATGGGATCAGTTCGCCGGTCTTCTTGGCCGCCATGATCCCGGCCACGCGGGCCACGGCCAGCACATCGCCTTTTGGCCCGCTGCCGTCGCGGATCGCGTCAAGGCAGGCCTGCGACATCGCGATGCGCCCGGTGGCGGTGGCGCTGCGAGCTGTCTCGGGCTTGCCGCCAACATCGACCATGCGGGCTTCGCCGCGTTCATCCAGATGGGTCAATTTTGTCATGCGCGGGCACTGCCACAAGTTGCCCCGGCGGGACAGGGGGGTGTCAGAACAGCCGCCCGCCATCCGGCACCGGGCTGGGGGGCGAAAACAGCATGACATTGCCCGCCGCATCGGGGAAACCGAGTGTCAGCACTTCGGACATCATCGGGCCGATCTGGCGCGGCGGGAAATTTACCACGGCGGCCACCTGCATCCCGACCAGCTGTTCCAAGGTGTAGTTCTCGGTAATCTGCGCGGAACTGCGCTTCACGCCGATGGCCGGGCCGAAATCGATCGTCAGGCGAAAGGCCGGCTTGCGCGCCTCCGGGAACGGTTCTGCCGCCACAATAGTGCCGACGCGGATATCCACGGCGAGGAACTGGTCGAACGAAATGGTCGGCGCGGCTGGCGCCTGCGGGTCGTAGTCCATGTGCATGGCGGGCTGGTTAGCAGAGCCTCCCGCAAGGACAAACGGGCATGGTCTGGCGGCCTCAGTTGGCGCGGAAATATCCCCGCCGGGTGTTGGACCACAGCGCCAGCACCGCGCCCACCACGGCCAGGATCGCCCCGTTGCGGGCCCAGGCCAGATCATTGGCCATGAAGCTGTCGAGGAAGGCGATGCCGAAACCCTGCAGGATCCAGACGATCCCCATGGCGACCATTGCCAGACCGATCAGCGTGGCCACGATCTGGCCGATGATGTGAAATGCCTTGCCCATGCACTTAACTCCCTGTTTTGCGGGAGTGTATCGCAAGCCGGGCAAAGCGCCTCCCATTTTTCCGCCAGGGAAGAATGAGGAGGATTCAGCCGCCCAGCAGTTCGCGCGTGGCCGCCTCAACATCCGGTTGGCGCATCAGGCTTTCACCCACCAGGAAACACCGGACCCCGACGCTGGCCAGCCGTTGCAGGTCGGCATGGCTGTTGATGCCGCTTTCACCCACCAGCAGCGTTCCTTCCGGTGCCAGCGGGGCAAGCCGTTCGGTAGTGGCGAGATCGGTGCGGAAAGCCTTGAGATCGCGGTTGTTCACCCCGATCAGGCGGCTGCGCAGGCGCGCGGCGCGGTCCATCTCCTCCTCGTTGTGGACTTCGACCAGCACGTCCATCCCGCGTTCCACGGCGGCACTTTCGATTTCCGCCATCAGCCCATCGTCCAGCGCGGCGACGATGATCAGGATCGCATCGGCACCAATGGCGCGGGCTTCGGCCACCTGCCACGGATCGATCATGAAATCCTTGCGCAGCACCGGCAGGGTGCAGGCGGCGCGGGCGTCCATCAGGTAATCTTCATGCCCCTGGAAATAGGGCGCGTCAGTCAGCACGGACAGGCAGGCCGCGCCGCCGTGCTGGTACGCCAGCGCGTGTTCGGCAGGGCGGAAATCCGGGCGGATCAGGCCCTTGGACGGGCTGGCCTTCTTGATCTCCGCGATCAGGCCGAAACCCGTGGCTGCCTTGACCCGCAGCGCAGCTTCAAACCCGCGCGGGGCGCTGGCCGTGGTGGCCTGGCGGTCAAGATCCTCCAGCGTGAACAGTGCCTGGCGGGCGGTCACTTCTTCGCGCTTGGTGGCGCAGATTTCGGCAAGCTTGTCGGTCATTTCAGTGTGTCGATCCAGCAATCCAGCAGCGCATTGGCCAAACCCTTGTCGATGGCTTCGGCGGCTTCTTCGGCCCCTTCGGTCCAGCTTTGCACTTCGCCCGCCACCAGCAAGGCACCGGCTGCGTTGAGCAGCACTGCATCGCGGTAAGGGCCCTTATCGCCAAGTAGCAGTGCGCGCAGCGCCTTGGCGTTGTGGGCCGGATCTCCGCCGCGCAGGGCTTCGATCGGGGCGGAAGGGAGGCCCGCGTCAGCGGCACAGACTCGCTTCATCCGCACTTCACCGCCGGTCACTTCGGCCACTTCGTTGCCACCGGCAAGGCTCAATTCGTCCAGCCCTTCGTCACCGGAGACCACGCAGGAATGGTCGGTGCCCAGCCGTGCCAGCGCGTCGGCATAGATCGGCACGTAAGCCGGGCGGGCGATGCCGACCAGCTGGCGGCGGACCCCGGCGGGATTGGCCAGCGGGCCCATCAGGTTGAAGATAGTGCGGCGGCCCAGCGCTTTGCGGATCGGCATGATCCGGCCCATCGCCGGGTGGTGGCGGCCCGCAAACAGGAAGCAGATGCCGATATCGGCCAAGGTTGCTTCTGCGGTTTCTGCCGCACGGTCGAGATTGAGGCCGAGCGCCTCCAGCGTATCGGCTGCGCCGGCCTTGGAACTGGCGGCGCGGTTGCCGTGCTTGGCCACCGGCACGCCGCAGGCGGCGACCACCAGCGATACAGCAGTGGAGACATTCAGCGTATGGTGCCCGTCACCACCGGTGCCGCAGACGTCGATGGCATTGTCCGGCGCCTTGATCGGGATCAGGCGGGCGCGCATAGCACGGGCGGCCCCGGCGATTTCAGCCGCTGTTTCGCCCCGGTCGGACAGGGTGACCAGGAAACGGGCGATATCTTCATCCGCCAGCTGGCCATCCAGCATGGCGCCAAAGGCCGCTTCGGCCTCGGCTTCGCCCAGCGGATGGACACCGTCCGGCAACAGGGTCACGCCAGCGCCTTCGGTTCCATCCCGCAAATGCGCAGGAAATTGGCCAGCAGGTCATGCCCGTGTTCGGTCGCGATACTTTCCGGGTGGAACTGCACCCCGTGGATTGGCAGGTCGCGGTGGCGGAAGCCCATCACGGCGGTGCCATCCAGGCCCGGAGTTTCGCTGGTGGCGTTGACCAGCAGGCAATCGGGGATCTCGTCCACGATCAGCGAGTGATAGCGGGTGGCGATGAACGGGCTGGGCAGGCCTGCGAAAACACCGCTGTTGTCATGATCGACCGGGCTGGTCTTGCCATGCATCAGGCCGCCGCGCACCACCTTGCCGCCAAAATGCTGGCCGATTGACTGGTGGCCCAGGCACACGCCCAGCAATGGCCGCTTCGCTTCCGCACAGGCGGCCACGAGATCAAGGCTGATGCCCGCTTCGTTCGGGGTGCAGGGGCCGGGGGAGAGCAGAAAACCGGCGGCATCGGTGGCCAGCGCCTCGGCGGCGGTCAGCGCATCATTGCGGACCACTTCTACATTGGCCCCCAGTTCCATCAGGTAATGGACCAGGTTGAAGGTGAAGCTGTCGTAATTGTCGATGACGAGGATGGTTTGGGCGGTCATGGCGGCGCTCACTGCCCGAATTGCGGCTGGGCGGCAATCCGCGCAGCTTCACGCGCGGCAGCGATCAGCGCGCCCGCCTTGTGGCGGCATTCCGCGCTTTCATACGCCGGATCGCTGTCGGCCACGATGCCCGCACCTGCCTGTACATGCATCACGCCGTCCTTGATGACTGCGGTGCGCAGGACAATGCAGCTGTCAACCGATCCATCGGGCGCGAAATAACCGACGCCGCCCGCGTAAGGCCCGCGGGTTTCCGGTTCCAGTTCGGCAATGATCTCGCAGGCGCGGATCTTGGGCGAACCGGAGACGGTGCCAGCAGGGAACCCGGCAAACAGCGCATCCAGCGCATCCTTGCCCGGAGCAAGGCGGCCGACCACGTTAGACACGATGTGCATCACGTGGCTGTACCGTTCGATGGCGTAGCTGGCGGTCACCTTTACCGTGCCTGCCGCTGCCACCCGGCCCACGTCATTGCGGCCAAGATCGAGCAGCATCAGGTGCTCGGCGCGTTCCTTCGGGTCTTCCAGCAGGCTGAGTTCGGCGGCCAGGTCTTCTTCTTCCGTCTTCCCGCGAGGACGGGTGCCGGCGATCGGGCGGATGGTCACTTCGCCATCGCGCACCCGGACGAGGATTTCCGGGCTGGAGCCGACCACCGCAAAGCCGGGCAGGTCGAGGAAATAGAGGAACGGCGACGGGT
>JBARAF010000300.1:0-2322 GCA_049791695.1 Croceibacterium sp. | reverse complement strand
GTGCCGCGCCAACGGGCCCGGCGAGCCGCTCCGCCGCCGCTTCGATCTCCGCCACGTCGCGCGCCAGCAGGCGTTCGGTCGGCAGCATCGCGCCCCGACGATAGTCGCGCAGGCACGCCTCCAGCGCGGCGAGGCGGATCTTGTCCAGCCGCAGCGCACGCTTCAGCGGGTTGTTGCGCAGTCGTTCCACCAGGTCCGCCCGCCCCACGGCAAAGCCCGCCTGCGGCCCGCCGAGCAGCTTGTCACCGCTGAAAGTCACCAGGTCCGCCCCTTCGGCCACGGCTTGCGCCACGGTCGCTTCCTTCGGCAGGCCATATTGGCCAAGGTCGATCAGCGTGCCGGACCCCATGTCGTTGATCAGCGGAATGCCATGCTGCCGCGCCAGCGGGGCCAGCTCCGCCGCGCTGACTTCTTTCGTGAAGCCTTCGATGCGGAAGTTGGACGGGTGGACCTTCATGATCGCCCGCGTTTCCGGCCCGATCGCGGCGGCATAGTCCTTCAAATGGGTGCGGTTGGTGGTGCCGACTTCGCGCAAGGTGGCACCGGTGGCGGCCATGATGTCCGGCATCCGGAAGGCACCGCCGATTTCGATCAGTTCCCCCCGGCTGACGATCACCTCGCCGCCCTTGGCCAGGCTATCCAGTACCAGCACCACGGCGGCGGCATTGTTGTTGACCGCGACGGCATCTGCCGCCCCGGTCAGTTCGCGCAGCAGGGGGCGCACCGCATCGTCGCGTTCCCCGCGCTTGCCGGTGGCAAGGTCATATTCCAGCGCCACCGGGCGGGCCATCGCCGCGCTGGCAGCGGCAATCGCGCTGTCGGGCAGCACGGCCCGGCCAAGGTTGGTGTGCAGCACCGTGCCAGTCAGGTTCCACACCGGCCGCAGGCGCGACAGGTCCGTGGCCAAGGCCAGCGCCGCCGCATCGGCGATGTTGCCGGGCGTGGCATCCTGCTGCCCGGCCCGCGCATTGTCGATGGCAGCGCGGATCGCGGCCACGGCCGGGCCATGCCCGTGCCGCGCCACCAGATCGTGCCCCTGAGGCGTTTCCAGCACGCGGGAGACGGCAGGGGGGCGGGTAAAATCGCTCATCCGCGGCTCATAGCATGGAATTTCGGCGGGGCGATCAGCCCCACTCACCACTGTCGATATACCGCCCCAGCGTCGCCACCGCGCTCGCACCGTCGCCCATCGCGCTGGCGGCGCGCCAGCCGTTGCCGCTGCGGCAATTGCCCGCCGCGACGATCCCGCGTGCCGAACTGCGCAGCGCGCCATCGGTGGCAATCCGGCCATCGGTGGCAAGATCGACCAGCCCAGCGGCCAGTGCCACGTTGGGGGCGAGGCCAATGAAGGCGAACGTGCCGCTCGCCTCGATCACCGTGCCATCATCCAGCGTGACCCGCTCCACTTTGCCTTCGCCTTCGATGGTGCTGATGGTGCGGCCGGTCATAACCTCGATCTTGGGTTCCGCTTCGACCAGTTCGACATAGGCGCGCTGGGCGGTCAGGGCCGGGCCCTGTTCCACCAGCACCACGTTGGAACAATGCTGCGCCAGGGTCAGCGCTTCCTGCAATGCGGAATCGCCACCGCCTGCCACCACGGCCACCTTGCCGCGCAGCAGCGGGCCGTCGCAGGTGGCGCAATGGCTGACGCCGCGCCCGGCAAATTCATCCTCGCCCGGAACGCCCAGCTTCTTCAGGTGCGCGCCGGTGGCCAGCACGATGCCCTTGGCAGTCAGCGGGCCGGAGGCGGTCGCCACCACCCAGTTGTCACCATCAGCAACAAGGCTTTCGGCCTCGTCCATCACCAGTTCGGCGCCGGCATTGGCGGCCTGTTCCTGCGCGATCGGGGCGAGGTCGTATCCGGCAATGCCGTCCTCGTGCCCCGGAACACCATCCACCTTTTCAATGTTGAGCAATTCGCCGCCCGGTACCCCGCCGGTGACGATCGCCACGCTGCGCCCGGCCCGGGCCGCCGTCAGGCCTGCGCTGAGCCCGGCAATGCCGCCGCCGATCACGATGATGTCGTATTGCATGTGCGTCCTCATTCGCCTGCAGAAGGGGCGATCACGACCCCCGCCGCGCCTTGTTGCACCCGACCGACCACGGCCGCTTCAGCGAAGCCCGCATGGTGGATCAGTTCGAGAATTTCCCGGGCAGCATCGGCGGCGACTGCCACCAGCAGGCCACCCGAGGTCTGCGGATCGGTCAGGACGTCGCGCTGCCAATCCGACAGGTCGGCAGGCAGCGTCACCCCGTCCGCGCATGCGGCCCAGTTGCGGCCCGAAGCGCCCGTCGCCCGCCCCGCCTGTGCCAATTGCGCAG
>JBARAF010000299.1:0-1960 GCA_049791695.1 Croceibacterium sp. | reverse complement strand
GTTCTGCTGCAAAGGCGGTCTGGATCGCGAGCAGCTGGCGCTGCCACTTTAGCTTGTAGACGCCGGCGCTGTCCTTTTCGACAGCCGCGGCAACATCGAACCGATTGGGCAAGTCCTCGGCAAGGCTCGGGGCGCCCGACATCAGGCAAACAAGACCGGCAATCAAGACGTGCTTTGCGCGCATGGCGAACTCCAGGTTCGCCCAGTGTTGCATCGGAATGTTAAAGTGGGGTTAAGGTTTACGATTTGCTAACCACTTGGGGAGGCGCGTGCTTTGCTCCGGGCGCCAATGCTTGCCTTATTGGCGAGTTTCTAGACGCTCTCGATGCTTCACCCCGGCGATAGGATGGTCGACCCACTAAATTGGAGTACCAAGGTGTGCTCGACCATGACCGAAAGGCGCCCCATTTCTGCCGTTCCGGCTGCCCTTTCGAGTGCCTGAAAGCGGTCGGTCCGGTCAGGGCGTCTCAGGTGTCAAAAAGGGGTGGACAGGAGACTGTCAGGTTTAGCGCGCGTGCATCCAAAAGCGGACGTCTCGCTGGCAGAATCTCTATTCCCAAGGGCCGGCAGCTGGCAGTCGAACATGCAAACAACTAACGGCCAGTAAGACGCAGATGAGCGTCGGGATATCGGGCACCTTCGACGGGTATCGAGAGCTTGCTGTCGTTCAGTTTCTTCAGCTGATCTGGCGTAAGGCTGAGGTCCAGAGCGCCGATGTTCTCCTCAAAGCGCTCAACCCGGCGTGTGCCGAACAGAGGTACAATCCAGGGCCGTTGTGCGATCAGCCAAGCAAGGGCCACCTGGGCCGGTGTGCCCCCCTGTACCTCACCAATCTGCCGGATGAGATCAACGAGACGCTGATTGGCTTCACGCGCCTCTGGAGCGAAGCGCGGAATGGTGCTGCGGAGGTCATTGCTGGCAAATGTCGTGCTGGTGTCAATCTTGCCGGTCAGGAAGCCTTTGCCCAGGGGGCTGAATGGCACAAGGCCAATGCCGAGTTCCTCTAGGGTTGGTAGGACTTCCGTTTCCGGTTCGCGGGTCCAGAGCGAGTATTCGCTTTGAAGGGCTGCCACCGGCTGCACCGCATGCGCCCGCCGGATCGACGCCGCCCCGGCCTCCGACAAGCCGAAATATCGCACCTTGCCTTGGGCGATTAGGTCTTTGACCGCGCCGGCAACATCCTCCATCGGCACGTCCGGGTCGACGCGATGCTGGTAGTAGAGGTCAATGTAGTCCGTCCCCAGGAGCCTCAGGCTGCCCTCGACGGACTGCCTGATCTGCTCGGGCCTGCTGTTCACCCCGCCGCGATGCTCGCCAGTTTGCTGGTCGATATCCCAGCCGAACTTGGTGGCAATAACGACTTTGTCGCGCATCCCGGCGAAGGCCTCGCCGACCATTTCCTCATTGGTCCAGGGGCCATAGACCTCGGCGGTATCGAAGAAGTTCATCCCACGATCCACCGCCGCGCGCAGCAGCGCAATCATCTCCGGCCGGTCGGGAATGTCGCGCGACTTGCCGTAGCCCATGGCGCCGAGCGACAAAGCGGAGACTTCAAGGCCTTGGCCTAGTTTACGGAGTTGCATGTCCTGATCCTTCAATGTTGACCGGCCGACGAGAGTTACCCAATCGGGAGGCTGGCAGTAGGGCGCGATGGGGCACCCGATGAGTATAGTACGTCGAGGCCTTGATCGTATTCATATGCAGGCCCGACAGCTTGCTGCAGAGCGCAAGCAGCCTTTCCTGAATCTGGGGGTCACGGGTCCGGCGGTCAGGCTCACGAACCTGCAAGTGATGCAGGTACTGCCCGATAACTCGGCCGGCTTTCCTTCGCTGTCGGCGAGGAGGGAAACCTGGGTTGCAACGCCTTCCCCCAAATCGTCTGGGGCTCCATGACCTCCCATGCGCGTTGGGACCCAACCTGGGTCGACAGCGTTGCTGAAGACCTCAGGGCGCATACGGC
>JBARAF010000298.1:0-16476 GCA_049791695.1 Croceibacterium sp. | reverse complement strand
GCACCACCAGTACCAGCACGCCCATCAGGGCCAGGGTGCTGGCGCTGCGCAGCAGGCGGCCCAGCATCGGCGAACTGCGGTTCGGCAATGTCGCCGCGCGCGGGCTGGATGCGGTAATTGCGCCGGGGCTGGGGCCGACCAACGTGATCGGCATGAACCTGCTGTCACGCCTCGCGTCTGTCAGGCTGGAAGCCGGGCAGATGGTGCTGGTGCCGCACAACCCGCAACCGGTGGAATAGCCCGCCGCCCTGTGGCTGGCCGGGCGGAATTGGGGACGGGCCGGTCTGGCCAAGGGGTGCTGCTTTGCCAGCGGCCCATCCCCGCCCCTTTGCCGCAGTGGCGAGGGGCAACTCCAATTCAGTCAGGCGGCCCGAAATGGTCAGCCAGGTGGTCCGGGGTGTTGCCCGCACTGGGGGCGTTGGGATCATGCAGCATGGTCTTGTCCCATGCTTCCCAGGCCGATTTGAGCGCTGCAAAGGCTTCTGGCTGCCGGTTCTTGAGATTGCCGCGTTCCAACGGGTCGGCCACGACATCGAACAGGAATTCGTTGTCGTTGATCTTCAGGTATTTCAGATTGCCTTGCCGGACGGCGCGCTGTCCCTTGCTGCCATAACGCCAGAACAGGGTGCGCGCGGGTAACTCGCCACCCAGCAGCGCCGGGGTGATGTCCACGCCATCCGGGGCAGAGGCCGGGTCGGGCTTGCCGCCGCCTGCGGCCACGAAAGTCGGCAGCCAGTCCATCGACATGATCGGCACCGTGCTGGTGGCACCCGCCTCCACCACGCCCGGCCAGCGGACGATGGCGGGGATGCGCAAGCCGCCTTCCAGCAATTCGGTCTTCTTGCCGGTGAACGGCCAGGTATCGGAAAACCGCTCGCCGCCGTTGTCGCTGGTGAAGACCACGATGGTATCACGGTCCAGCCCCAGTTCGGTCAGCTTGGCCAGCACCCGCCCGATGTTGTCGTCCAGCGACTTCACCATCTTGGCATAGGTTTCCAGCGTGCCGCCGTCGTAATGGAAAAAGGCGGTGGGATCCTTGGATGCGGCAATGTGGTCGCTTTCCGCCCGGCCTTCCTCGTCATTGGATTCCCACGGCCAGTGCGGCGCGGTGAAATGCAGGCTGATGAAGAACGGCTTGCCGTCGGCCTTGCGCCGTTCCAGCACCTGCATCGTCCGGTCGGCCATCAGATCGGTGACATAACCGGTCTCGTCCACCTGGGTGGCACCGTCCCACAGATCGTCCCGCCCATTCAGACCGTGGCGGAAATAATCGATGCCGCCACCGCGCAGGCCCCAGAATTCGTCATAACCGCTTTTCTGCGGATCATAATTCGGCAGCGATCCCAGGTGCCATTTGCCGATCAGCGAGGTGGCATAGCCCGCCTTCTTCATCAGCGACGGTATGGTTGGCTGTGCCGGGGGCAGGCCGACGTTGTCCGTCCCCAGGGGTTCCTGCAACCCGACGGGCAGGCGGTACTGATACCGGCCGGTGATCAGTGCCACCCGGGTGGCAGTGCAGACCGCGCTGTTGGCGTAAGCGTGGGTGAAGCGCATTCCCTGCGTTGCCAGGTGGTCCAGCACCGGGGTGCGGTATTCCCGGCGGCCGTAACAGGACAGATCGGCATAACCCATATCATCCGCCATGATGTACAGGATGTTGGGCTTCCGGGCCGGGTTGTGCGCCCGGACCGGCCCGGCGGCCACCAGTGCGGCGGTGCCAATAGCCCCGGCAAGGGCAGTGCGCCGCGTGATACCTCCGCTGCCGGTGGCCTTGGTCATCGATCGATCCTTTTACGAGGTCAGAATTTCAGCTTCACGCCGGCGGTATAGCGACGCCCGAGGATATCGTAGACGCCGGAATTGGTTTGCGTCGAGATACCTGTGAACGCGAGGAAGCTGGGCGTCAGCGGGGGCGCAGCGTCAAACAGGTTGGTGGCGCTGAGGAACAGTTCCGCCTCCGCCCCGGCGATGTCGAAATCATAGCCAAGCCGCAGATCGATATAGAGGACATCGTCCACCTTGTTATCGACGATGGTGTAGCCTTCGACCAGGGTCGCGTCCTGCACCCCGGTGCCGATGTAGCGGCCCTGCACCTGCGCCGACACGCCACCGAGGCGATAATTCACGCTGCCGGTGGCCTTGAAATGGGCATAGGGGAAATAGGTCCCGTCCGACTGGCGTGCACCGGTTTGCCCGGCATAGTCGGTCTTGATGCCGGAACTGTTGGTTTCCGACCGTTCGAACAGCCAGCTGCCGAACAGGCGGGCAGATACGGTGTCGCCACCCGCCAGCAGGTCATCCACGGTATAGCTGATTTCGGTATCCAGCCCGCTGACCGCAGCCTTGGCCACGTTGACGAACACGTCGCCTACCAAGGAGATCCGGTCCGAAACCGGATCGCGGGTGATCAGGGCGCAGAATTCTGCCGCCTTTTCGATTTCGCACCGATCGACCACCGCCTGGTTGCCGACCTGGCTGATCGCGTCGGAAATCACGATCCGGTAGAAATCGAGCGAGGCCGACAGGCCCGGAGCGAACTGCGGGCGGAACACCAGGCCCAGGGTCATGGTGTCGGCGCTTTCCGGCCGCACGGCGGGGTTGCCGCCGGAGAAGCGGGTGACGGTGATAGTGCCGTCTGCCGGATAGCGCCGGTCGATGATGGTGGCCGTGCCCCCGGTCTTGTCGAACCGTTCGGACAGGTTGCCGGCCCGGACGTCGCGCGAATAGGTGCCGCGCAGGCGCAATTCGTCATCGAAGAAGCCGAGTTCCAGGCCACCCTTGTAAGCCCAGACCTGGCCGGAACCGGAATAGTCCGCCCAGCGCACCGCGCCGTTTGCGGTGGCGGTGAATTTTTCAGTGTCGATCAGCGGCACCAGCACTTCGCCAAAGGCTTCCCACACTTCGGATGTGCCGAGGATGTTGGAAACCTTGGAGTACTGGTTGCCCACGGTGTTGCCGCAATCGGGGGCACTTACCCCGCGCAGGCCCAGGGTGGCGTTGTTGCACAACACCGGGCGGGGGGAGGGGTTGTCGTGATTGGACGCGAGGTTGGTCACGTCATGCACGATCTGGCGGACATGGTCGCGCCGCCAGGAACCGCCCAGTGCCATCGAAATCGGTCCGGCCCAGCCCTGCATCAGTTCGCCCGATGCGGACAGTTCGGCAAAGTTCTGGGTGAAGGTGGTCAGGTTGTCCTTCGTTTCGGTGGTGACGTAGCTTTCCTGATCGCCCCGCGCGAAGCCGCTGTCGGCGTAATAGATCGGGGTGTTGATCGTCTGCCCGGCTTCGAACCCGGTCACATAATCCACCGCCGCGGCGCTGGCATTGCCCCTGCCGAACAGGTTGAGCGGCTGGCAGCCCGGGAAGGCCGCGGCCCCGGCAGTGAACGTGGACACCCGGCAGACGATGTTGCCGTTCTGGTCCTTCACCGCGTCCAGCGCGGCAAAGATCCGGTCCACCCGCAGGCCGAACTGGCGCCAGTCGCGCTTGCTGGTGCCGTACTGGTAGAAGCCGTCCACAGTCCACCCGTCGAGCATCCCGCCGGTGTTCAGTTCCGCCTGGAAGCCGGCCGTGCCGATGTGCTGGGTGGTGGTATCGTCCAGGTACATCTGGCCAACGTCTTCGATGCTGCCCATGCGGCGCAGGGTGAAGCTGGTGATGTTGTTGGCCACCATAGTGGTGCGCAGGGACTGCGGCAGATAGGCGTTGTCCTGGAAGATCGTCAGCGTGGTCGGCGATCCGCCGAACCCGCCGCGCGGGACGTTGTACTGGAAGGTGTGGGTACGCCCGTGGACGTACTGGCCGAACACCTTGATGTTGTCCGTCAGTTCGTATTCGCCATAGGCAAACACCGAATAGCGGTCGAGATCGGGATAGAGGCCGGCGACTTCCGCCCCCAGGTCATCCCCGCTGGTGCCCGTGCCAGCCACATGCCGCGCCCCGGCCGCGCCGACATTGCCCTGCGAGGTGGTGCCGCGGTTGAAGGGGGAAACCGCCCCGGCACTGTTGAAGCCAAGCCCGTTGATCAGCGCATTGGGCGAAGCAATGATGCCGTCGAAGCTGGCATTGCTGGAAATCACATTGGGCGAAAAGCGATAGGGGTTGGCGGCAGTACCCGCACCCAGCGTGCCATATGCCTGGTACCAGTCGCGGCCAGAGTAATTGAAGATGCCCTGCTGGTTGGCATATTCGCCGGACACCAGCAGGTGCCCGCGATCGCCGATCTTCATCCCGTAGGATGCGGAAAATTCGTAGTTTTCGTTGTCGCCACGGTCGGTAATGCCGCCCTGGGCGCTCAGTTCCAGGCCGGTGAACTTGGTATCGAGCACGAAGTTGACCACGCCCGCCACCGCGTCCGAACCATAGGCCGCCGAAGCGCCGCCGGTGGTGGTTTCAACAGTGGCGATCATCGCTTCGGGGAACATGTTGATGTCCACCCCGCCAAAGGCGCTGGACGACACCATCCGGCGGCCGTTGAGCAGGGTCAGCGTGCGGTTGACCCCAAGGCCGCGCAGGTTGAGCGCGCCGTAACCGCTGCGGGTGAAGAAAGCCCCGCTGTTCGGCGTCTGGTTGCCATAGAACTGCGGCAGCTGGCTGATCCCGGCAATAATCGGCCCGGGGGACAGCGCCTCGATGGAATCGGCATTGACCACGGTAACCGGCACCGGGGCCTGCATCCCGTCCGACCGGATGCGCGATCCGGTGACGACGATGGCGGTGGTTTCCGCTTCTTCCCCGGCAGCGGCGGTTTCTTCCTGCGCCAGAGCAGGCGTCGCGCAGATCATGGCGCTGGCCGCTGCGCTGCACAGCAAGGTGCGCAGCCGCAGTTCGGCGCGTGGTTGGATTGCCTTCATGTCACTTCCCCCAAATTGTATTTTTTTTACTGGTCCGCGTTTTCGCGCACGGCGGCAACGCATCGCAAAGTGATGACAGGCGATAATTTTCAGGTTATGGCTTGGGGCAGGGTGATATTGTGAACTTGCCTTTCACGCTGCGCCAGCTGGACGTTTTTGCCAGCCTGTGCGCCACGCGCAGTTTCCGCCGCAGTGCGGAAAACCTGGGTATTTCCCAGGCTTCGGTCAGCAATCAGATGAAGGCGCTGGAACAGCAGCTGGGTGTCGCCATGTTCGCCCGTCGCCCCGGCCGCCGCCCCGCGCTGACGGCCGAAGGGGTGGCGTTCGAAAGGGACCTGCGGGCATTCCAGGCGGCGGCGGAAGTGCTGGCCAGCCACCGGCGCAAACGACCGGAAGAGGCGAACCAGCCTGCCCGCTTTCGCGTGTTGGTGGGGCAGGGGCTGCTGGACAACTTCATCCGGGCTGCACTGGGGCGGTTCCACGCGGCCCATCTAGAGATCGAGCTGGCCTTCGAAGCGCGCCCGCCGAGCGAGGAGCTGGCTCGCGACCTGGAAAGCGGACACTACGATTTCGCCCTGATCCACCGCCGGGCGGACCGGATGGTGGAACCCTATCTCCGGCCGCTCGCACTGGTGCGGGGCGGGATTTACGGCCATCGCGATTTTATTGCCGGCCGGGCCCTGCCGCTGCCGCCTGAAGTGCTCAACACGCTGCCCTTCATCATGCCGATCGCCCCCAGCGCGCCGGAACGCGACATGCTGGAATACTTCGAGGCCAGCGGTATCCGCCCGCAACGGATCGTCGGCCATACGCAGTATTATGACGTGATGGCGGCCATGCTGGACCGGGGGCTGGGCGTGGCCAGCTTCGCCGATCCGATCCTGCCGCCCGCCTTGCGCGAAAGCGTGGTGTTGCTGCACCCGATGGAGAACTGGCGGCTGCTGTGGTACCGCAAGGATGCCGGGGCCGATCCGCGCTGCGACATGGTGCAGGCCTTCCTGTGGGGGCAGGTGCTGGGCAACCCGGATTACCTGACGATCGACGTCTTCGCCGAAGCGCAGGATTGGAGCACGGAAGTCTAGCCTGCCAGCAGCCAGCCAATCGATCCGCCCAGTGTGACGGCCTGCAGCAGGAAGATGGTGAACAACTGGCGGTTGAACGGTTGCTTGCGCGTCTTGTGTCGGAACAGCCGCCGCCCTGCGTAAGCTCCCAGTGATCCACCAAACAAGGCCAGCGTCAGCAAAGTTGATTCCGAAATGCGCCAGGCGCCTGCCCTGGCCTTCGCCTTATCGATACCGAATGCGGCAAAGGCGGCGAAGTTCACCCCTATCAGCGCAGTGGCAATGTCAGCGGCGGCGGGCAGCGGCAACATGGCAGCGGATTTATCCGGCAATGATGGACAAGCGGTAAAATGCCTTATCCCGGCAGCTGCACCAGTTCGATCTCGTGCCCATGCGGGCTGTGCAGCATCGCCACCTTGACCGGGCCAACGTCGAAAATGCCGGTCAGGGCCGTGGCCCCGCATGCCAGCGCCGCCGCGTGACTGGCGGCGATGTCCGGGCAGGCGAAGCCGACCGGGCCGTGCCCGTTGCCGACCGTGATCGTGCGCCCGTCCTTATGCCACACCAGCAGCAGGTTCGGCCCTGCTTCCTGCCCCGGCAGGGCCATGATGTGTTCCAGGAAATCGGGCTCGTCGAAACTCTGCGTCACGGCAAAGCCGAAGGCGCGGGTCCAGAAGTCGAGTGCTGCGGCCATGTCCGGCACGTTCAGCTTGAAGAATCCCAGCGTGGCTTGCGGTGCGGTCATGGCCTTGGTCCTCTCGTCCGTGCCGCCTGTTGCGGCTTGCCCCCTCTTTGCATGGCCCGATTGGCCGCACAATTCTGGATAAGGCCAACTGGGGGCTTGAGTGGACGCGCCCGGCCTTTATGCGCAAGGGCGTGAACGCGACGATCGAAATAGGCACAGGCCCTGATGGCCGGGCAGTGACGATCGACATCGAAGAACTGCTGGCGACCCGCCTGCTGGTGCAGGGCAACAGCGGTTCCGGCAAATCCCACCTTTTGCGTCGCCTGCTGGAAGAAAGCGCCAGCATGGTGCAGCAGGTGGTGATCGATCCCGAAGGCGATTTCGTGACCCTGGCCGACCGTTTCGGCCACGTCGTGGTGGATGGCGGGGCCTATACCAATGGCGAACTGATCCGCCTGGCCGGGCGCATCCGCAAGCATCGCGCATCGGTGGTGCTGGCGCTCGACAGCCTGGAAGTGGAAGCGCAGATGCGTTGCGCCGCCGCCTTCCTGACCGCGCTGTTCGATGCCCCGCGGGAAGACTGGTACCCGGCGCTGGTGATCGTGGACGAAGCGCAGATGTTCGCCCCGGCCGTTGCGGGCGACGTCAGTGATGAAGCACGGCGGCTGTCGCTTGGCGCGATGACCAACCTGATGTGCCGCGGGCGCAAGCGCGGGCTGGCCGGGATCGTCGCCACCCAGCGGCTGGCCAAGCTGGCCAAGAACGTCGCGGCGGAAGCCAGCAATTTCCTGATGGGCCGCACGTTCCTCGATATCGACATGGCCCGCGCGGCGGACCTGCTGGGGATGGAGCGGCGCAGCGCGGAGGAAATCCGCGACCTGGCGCGGGGGCATTTCCTGGGCCTGGGCCCGGCGATCAGCCGCCGCCCGATTGCGGTGCGGATCGGCCAGGTACGCACCGGATCGCAGGCAGTGTCGCACGCGCTGTCGCCGCCGCCGTCAGTCAGCGAGGATGACCTGTTCGCCCTGTTGCACGAACCCGCCGCCGAACCCGCTGCGCCGCCGCCACCCCCACCGCGCCCGGTTGCGGCGACGGAACTGATGGAACGGATCGCCGCCGCCCCCGCTGCGGAAGTTGCCGCCTCCACCACTCCGGCGGGCGAGGGGGTTGATCCGGAAGCCGAACATGGCCGCATCCTGGCCGCGCTGGCGGCGGAGGACGGGGCCAGTTTCCGCCCGATGGCCAGCCTGTTCCAGGATTTCACCATGCGCTGCCGGATGCAGGGGCTGACCCCGCGCGGGATCGACCTGGCGCAATTCCGCCGCCGGTTCGCCTTTGCGCTGGCGGGTGCCGGCCCGGTGCCGGATGAAAGCTGGGAAGAAATCGCGGCCGCCGCCGCTGCCGTCCCGGACGATCTGCTGGCCCCGTTCCTGCTGATTGCCCGCGCCGCGCAAGCTGGCCTGCCATGCCCGGAGGACGAGGAGCTGGGCCGCGTTTACGGCACCAGTTCCCCCGGTCGCATCCGCCGCTTGCTGGACCATCTGGAAAAGAGCGCCCTGATTGTGGTCCGCACCGATTTCAGCGGCCGCCGCGCGATCAGCCTGCCCGGGCTGGACAGCGCCACCGCCCGGATCGACGGCTGACGGCGCTTATTCAGCCGGGGCAGCACGTCCCCGGATCAGGTCCGCCGCCTTTTCCGCGATCATGATGCACGGGGCATTGGTGTTGCCGCGAATGATGTTGGGCATCACCGATGCGTCGGCCACGCGCAGGCATTCCACGCCCCGCACGCGCAGCTGGGCATCGACCACGGCATCGGGCCCAGTTCCCATCGCGCACGTGCTGGTCGGGTGGCCGCCGCTCATCACCGTGGCGCGGTTCCAGGCGTCGATTGCGGCGTCGTCCTCCACTTGCGGGCCGGGGCCGAGTTCCGCGGTGACCAGCGCCGATGCGGCCTGGGTGGCGAACAGGCGGCGGGTGAACCGCACCGCTTCGCGCAAGCGCACCACGTCGGCCTCCGCTGCCATGAAGTTGGTCACCACCGCCGGTTTTTCACGCGGATCGGCAGAGCGCAGGGAGACGGTGCCGGTGCTTTCCGGGTTCAGCAGCAATGCGCCGGCGGTGAACTGATGGCCCGCGCCCTTGCGCCAGCCGGGGAACCACGGCCGGGCGAGGAACGAAGTGTGGCTGACCTGGAACTGCAGGTCTGGCCGGGCCTGGTCGGGGGTGGAGCGCAGGAAGCCCTGCACCGACAGCGGGCTGTAATTGCAGATCCCGGTGCCGAACAGATGCCATTGCAGCACGCCCAGCGCCAGCCGGTCCAGCCGCAGCTGGCTGTCAAAGGTGATCGGGCCATTGGCGGCGAAGAACGACAGGGCCATCGCGTGGTCCTGCAGATTGCCGCCGACGCCGGGCAGGGCGGCCAGCACTTCGATGCCGTGCTGCTGCAACTGCGCGGGATCGCCGATGCCCGACAGCATCAGCAGGTGCGGTGAATTGAACGCCCCGCCGCTCAGGATCACTTCCCGGCGGCACGCGATGCGCTGCACTTCACCCCCGCGCAGGAATTCCACCCCCACGGCGCGGCCGTTCTCGATGATCACCTTTGCGGCCAGCGCCTGCGTTTCCACTTTCAGGTTGGGGCGCCCGGCGGCAGGATCGAGATAGGCGCGGGCGGTGCTGTGGCGGCGGCCCTTGCGCACCGATACGTCAGGCAGGCCGAAGCCTTCCGGCTTTTCGACGTTGAAATCGGCCGATTCGGGCAGGCCCAGTTCCCCGGCGGCCTTGATGAAGGTGGGGGTCAGCAACGGGTCGCGGGTCAGCGGGTTGACCGCCAGCGGCCCCGATCCGCCGCGTTCGGCACCCGGGCCGCGCCAGTTGGTTTCGATCCGTTTGAAATAGGGCAGCACGTCGGCATAGCCCCAGCCGGGCAGCCCGGCATCGCGCCAGCTGTCATAGTCCGCACCGGCGCCGCGAATGTACATCGTGCCGTTGACCGATGAACAGCCGCCCAGCAACTTGCCACGGGGGAAGGGCAGGGACCGGCCATCGAGGTGCGGTTCCGGCTCCGTTTGGTACTGCCAGTCGAACCGTGGGGTCATCGATGCCTTCATCCATGCCAGCGGCATGTCGATCAGCGCGTGGTTATGATCCCCGCCTGCTTCCAGCAATACGACGGTGGTAGCCGGATCCTCGCTCAACCGGGCGGCCAGTACGCTGCCCGAACTGCCCGCCCCGACCACGATGTAGTCGCATTCCACCATCACGCCTGCTCCCGTTCCTTACCGGCAGCATTGCCGGGAAAACGGGATAGGCCAAGCCCGGGCGCGTACTTTTCGCCGTAAATCAGGCCTGGCGGACGCGGCAGCGATAAGTCAGGTTCACCCGATCAGACAGGATCAGGTACGGCAGCCAGACCACGGCGCTGATCAGCACCTTGGTAATGTTACCCTCCAGCAGGGTGTGCAGCGCCCCCATGACCGCCTGGGGCACGCCCGGCGTTTCCGTGATGGTGCGGGCGATGACCAGCTGGATCATGATGTCGATCGCCCAGGCCAGCAGCAGCATCCGGGGAAACAGCGGCACGGCGCGCAGGGCCATGACGAAGCAGACCGCGTAGAAGAAGCTCATGATGATCACGTCACCGGCCATCAGCGTAAACAGCAGCTGGCCCCAGGCAGGGGCGTTTCCGCCCATGGCCGGCATGGACACCAGGAATTCGAACGACCGCACCACCACGTTGAGCAACAGGCCGATCAACAGCGAGGTGAGGAACCCGGCCGGACCGAAAGCAGGATTGTCGCGGGCTTCCACCACGCCCAGTTCCCGCCAGCGGCCATAGATGGAAAGACGCAGTGCCGGCTGCGCGGTCAGCAACCCGCGCGGAAAACTGCCAGTCGCCACCAGATATCCCGCCACCGGGGCGGCCGCGATGCAGGCGTAAGGGAACAGCAGCCAGAACAGATCCTGCCATCCGGTAATGGGCGTGGCCGGGAACAGCAGGCGGGGCAAACAGCCGAGACTGATGATCACCAGCCATGCCAGGGCGACCACTTCGATCCGGCTTTGCAGGAACCGCGCGACCGAAATGCTGCGCTGTTGCAGCCGGTTGCCATGGTGCAGCGCAACAGCCTTGAGCAAGGAAGCAAGCTGACGAACGGACTCGTTAACTATATGGATTCCTTTGGATTTGATTCGCTCGACCGTTGCTGCGGTAACCATGCTGAGATGTCCCATTTCTGGATTTAACCATCTAAACCCTTGCACAAACACGTTAACATGGTGATAACGAATCACCCTTGACCGTAAACACGTGTTTACAGACAATTGGGGCATTCCGATGTGGCCGGTTTAAGTGGTCCATGGAGATGCCTGGTTCGAGGAACGAACTAAGGTCGCACCAGGTCCAACGAGACCAACTCATATTTGGCGCTTTCCACTCGGAATGCCGTTTTGGTTGATGAAGTAACGCATCTGTTAGTCAGTGCGTCAACATCTGGGGTGATATTATGAAGAACTTTTTCCAGACCTTCCTGAAGGATGAATCCGGCGCTTCGGCTGCTGAGTATGCTCTGATCCTCGCCGTCGTTGGCGTGGCAATCGGTGGCGCAGCCCTGCTGCTGGCCGACACCGTTGGTAACGCGATCAGCGATTCCGCCAGCCGCGTCGAAGCTTGCCGCTCGGCTGCTGAAACTGGCGCCCTGGATACCGCTGGTTGCGAAGCTGATACGCTGACTACCCCGTAATTCAGCTTGAATGATCTGGCCCCGCCAATAGGCGGGGCCATTTCTCTAATTTATCCAACGGGGGCGGATTCTATGGGCGGGCAGCGCAATCTGATCATCATCGGTGCGGCAGTCCTGCTGGGGCTGATCGCCGTGCTGATCGCAAATTCCTATTTTTCCGGGGTTGAGGAACGCCAGGCGGAAATCGCCCAGCAACAGCAGCTCGCCCGGATCGTCGTCGCCAGCCAGCCGCTGGCTTTCGGCACGAAACTCACTTCGGACAATGTGCGGCTGCAGAACTGGCCTGCCACTTCTGTCCCTGAAGGCGCCTTCCGATCCATCGACGCGGCGCTGCGCAACAACCGTGTTTCCCTGCGCCCGATCGTGGTGGGCGAACCGGTGCTGGCCAGCAAGGTTTCCGGCACCGATGGCCGGGCCACCCTGGCCGCCAACCTGCCCGAAGGGATGCGCGCCATGTCCATCCCGATTTCCAACACTTCCGGCGTATCCGGGTTCGTGCTGCCGGGCACCACCGTGGATGTGCTGCTGACGCGGCAGATCCCCGGCGATGGTGCCGAGGCGCAGGACCAGATGGTCGACGTGGTGATGGAAAACGTCCAGGTGCTGGCGATTGACCAGACGGTGGACGAAACATCGGGCAAGCCCAAGCCGGGCCAGACCGCCACCCTCCAGACCGATCTTTACGGCGCGCAGAAGCTGACGCTGGCCCGAAAGGTCGGCTCGCTCAGCCTGGTGCTCCGCAACGTGGAAAACCAGGCCCCGGCGGCCCTTACCACCGTCACCGTGCGTGACCTGCCGGGCGGCGGCATCCAGCGCCGCGCCAGGCCGCAGCCGGTGCAGATGGCTTCTTCCGCGCCCGCTTTCCTGCCGCAACTGTTTGGTGCCCTTACCGGCCAGCCGCGCAGTGCCGGCCCCGTCGAAACGAGAACCATCATGCCAAGTGGGCCGACCATGTCAGTCTATCGCGGAACGGAACAGACCGCCTATTCTGTCACCCCGCTGGGTGGGAGATAAGACGATGCTGCGCGCTACCCTTGCTGCTCTTGCATTGAGCACCGCCATTGTCGCCCTGCCGGCCCAGGCCCAGGACGGTTCCGGCAGCCTTCATGCCGGATCCATCGAAGTCCCGGTGAACAAGAGCCAGGTGGTCACGGCCGACCGGGCGATTGGCAAGGCGATGATCGGCAATGCCGAAGTCGCCGATGTGCTGCCGATCTCGGAACGCTCGGTCTATGTGCTGGGCAAGAAGATGGGCACCACCAGCCTGACCCTGTACGGCCATGACAACCGGGTGCTGGCGGTGATGGACATCGCCGTGGGGCCGGACGTGGAAGCGCTGCGGTCGCAGTTTGCGGACCTGATCCCGGGCCAGCAGATCGACGCCCGGATTTCCAATGATTCCATCATCCTGTCTGGCACGGTCAGCGATCCCGGGGCGGCCGACCGCGCTGCGCAGATCGCCAGGGCCTTTGCCGGAGACAAGGTGATCAACCTGATTTCCATGGGGGGCAGCCAGCAGGTGATGCTGGAAGTGCGCTTTGCCGAAGTGCAGCGCAACATCGGCGAACAGCTCGGCGTGCAGGCTTTCCTGAACGGCCGCGACGTTTCTGGCGTGCTGGGTGGCACCGCGGGGATCACGCCCCAGGACAGCACGATTACCAGTTCCATACCCCTGCCCGGCGGTGGAACCGCATCGACCAGCACGACGGTGACCACCGGCGCGTTGACGCTGGGGGCCCTGTCAGACACCTTCGGCATCCTGAAGGGCGCTTTCAGCCTGGGCGGTCTGGACGTGACCGGTTTCCTCAACGCGCTGGAACGCAAGGGCATGGCCAAGACCCTGGCCGAACCGACCCTGCTGGCCCTTTCGGGGGAACGGGCATCGTTCCTCGCCGGGGGTGAATTCCCGGTACCCGTGGTGCAGAGCGGCGGGGGCGCGGGCGGCGGCGGTGGCAATTCAATCACCGTCGAATTCAAGCCGTTCGGCGTCAGCCTGGGCTTCACGCCCACCGTGCTGGGGGACAATGTCATCAACCTGGTGGTCGAACCGGAAGTGAGTTCGATCGACCCCTCCGCCTCGATCACGCTCAACGGCCTGGTCGTTCCCGGCCTGCAAACGCGCCGGGCATCGACCACCATCGAACTGCGCGACGGGGAAAGCTTCGCCATCGCGGGCCTGCTGCGGCGCGATTTCTCCACCACCATCCGGCAGCTGCCGATCCTCGGTTCCCTGCCGATCATTGGCAGCCTGTTCCGGTCATCGACCTTCCAGAAGGGCGAAACCGAACTGCTGATCGTGGTCACGCCGCGCCTGGTTGCACCGTTGCGGCCGGAACAGGTGGTGATGCCGACCGACCGGGTTGAAGATCCGGATGCGGCGCGAACCCTGTTGCTGGGCGATGATTATCGGGAACTGTCCACCCCACCAGCGGCCGGGGCGGAAGGTGCCACCGGCGCAGCGGCGAAGGGATCCGATTATGAACTGTAAGGCTCCGCTCCTGCTCTCTGCCTGCCTGGTCCTGGGCGCGTGCAGCACGTCCACCCCGTCGGGCAAGCTGCAGGATACTTCGCTGGGCGAAGCGTCCCGCGCGACGCTGGCGGCACAGGTGGTTGAGCCCGAGCCGCAGTATGAAACCCTGAACCCCGCCACGAGCGCCGAACACGCGGCCCAAGCGATAGATCGTTATCGCAAGGGCACTGTGAAGCGCCCTGAGCGCGTCCGTTCGACTGTGTCGACGGGCGGCAATTGAGGCTGGAGCAGCAGCATGGCGAAGCAGCGGATGCGACGCTTCCTGACCGACACCAGCGGTGCGGTGGCCGCGGCCTATGCCATCGCGCTGCCGGCACTGCTCGTGATTGGCGGCGTCGGGTTCGATTACAGCCGCATGGTGTCGATGGATTCCGAACTGCAGAACGCAGCGGACCAGGCAGCCCTGGCGGCGGTCACGCAGCTGGACGGAACTGACGGGGCCTGCCAGCGCGCGGCCAACGCGGCGCGCACTTTTGTTGCCAATGCCACGCTGATGGCGGTGGGTGACCATGGGATTACGATCCCGGTGGCCGATGTCGGTGAAAATTGCTCCAGCAGCGCGCAGATCCTTTTCTGGCAGGACCGCAACAAGGAAGATGCGGCCACCGGGGATGCTGACGCCAAGTTCATCGAAATCATCGTCGATCCCAAGGAAGTGGTTTACGCGCTGACGCCGATCGGCGGGGCCATTGGCCCGTCGCTCGATGCGCGGGCAATGGCGGGCATGGGTTCGTCGGTGTGCAAGATGCCGCCGATCATGATCTGCAGCCCCGACCCGACCGTAAAGTTCGACGCGGCCGCATACCGCGGGGTGGGCATCGTTGCCACCGGGCACAGCCCGGGCGGCGGCAACGCGAACCAGGGTGGGCAAGCTGGCACCGGCAGTAACAACACCTGGGCACCGGGTGACTTCGGGTTCCTGCAGGTGGGTGGGGATTCCGAACCCCGCAACCGCGCGCTGCTCATGGCTCTCGCTTATGACACGCCGCCGATCGATTGCATTGATACGGAAAATAACGAAGTCAGCACCGGCAACCCGCAAGGCCTGTATGACGCGATCAATACCCGGTTCGACATTTATGACTTCAACAGCACCGGGTCGAACAATGTGCTCGGATCGTGCCGGGGCGGGAACTGTTCTGCCGCGCCCAATGTCACCAAGGACTTCCTGAACAGCAACCCGTTGAGCAACAATCCCAACGCCTGCAAGATCCGCCGCAGCGGCAGTGGCGTGGGCTGGGTCCTGCCTGACGCGGGGCGCGAATATCGCCCGGTCCCCAGCTCGCCATTTGCCCCCCGGCTGGACGACAACGGCATCATCGATGCGATGGGCCTGCCGCGCGACAACTGCCACTACACCAGCTTCAACGGAACCGGTGGCTGCACCGGACCAGACGGGCGGATTGGTGACGCGGAATGGTCGCGGGCGGACTATTATGCCACCAACCATCCGGGCGTCGCTGCTCCCGTCGGGATCACCCGGTATGAAACCTACCTGTGGGAACTGGGCGGCAACCTGCCTTCCGTAACCGGGCAACATTCCGCCCCGGCCTGCTTCCAGGGCGCCACGCCGGGTGGCCCTGAGCGGCGGGTGCTGACCGTTGCGGTGGTATCCAACTGTGCGGACCTCAATGGACAGTCCGATCCGGTGGTCATTGATGACTGGGTCGACGTGTTCCTGGTGGAGCCGGTGATCGACCACAGCCGCAGGTGGAGCAAGTTCACCGACGCGATCTACGTCGAAGTGATCGGCAAGTCGGCCATCGCGGGTGGCGGCACCTATGAAACACAGGCGGTCCGGCGTGACGTGCCGTTCCTGATCCAATGACCCTGTTCCGCGCCTTTCTCCGCGACGAACGCGGCAGCCCGGCGGCCGAGATGGTGCTGATGCTGCCGCTGTTGCTGATGCTGATGTTTGGCGGGCTGGAAGCCGGGCACTTCTTCTGGCGCGAACACCAGGTGGTCAAGGCGGCGCGCGAAGGCGCCCGCTTTGCCGGACGGCAGACGATGGCAGGCTACAACTGCGTGGACCGGACCGTCGATGCCAGTGTGATCGACCTCGCCAGGATCGAAGAGGTCACTAAGGCCAACCTCGTCGGCGATGTCGACGTGTCCGTTACGGTGGTCGGCTGCGCGCCGGATTCGCAGTACGGGATCTATGCCGACAAGCCGGATGGCGCACCGATCGTCCGGGTGGCGGTGGTGATGAATTACCCGGCGCTGATGGCGTACATGATCCTGCCTGACCTCAGGCTCAATGCCACTGCGCAAACTGCGGTGATGGGCCTGTGACGCGCAAATCCACCCTGTTTGGCAACGAGAGCGGCGCCAGCGCTGCCGAGTTCGCGCTCGTGCTGCCCGTGTTCCTGATGTTCCTGGTCGGCATGATCGACGTGGGCCGGTACACCTGGGCATTCAACGAGGCCGAGAAGGCGACCCAGATAGGCGCCCGCTGGGCCATCGCGACCGATCCCGTGCCATCGGCGTTGAGCAGTTACAGCTTCGTGATTGATGGCGGGCTGGAACAGGGACAGCCGGTGCCGATCGCTTCATTTGCCGGCATTCACTGTGAATCGTCCTCGGCTCAGGTTTCGTGCAATTG
>JBARAF010000297.1:0-3996 GCA_049791695.1 Croceibacterium sp. | reverse complement strand
GCGTGGGTGCCCAGCGCCAGGCCGTGGCCGATGGAAACCCGCTGGTCGAATACGAAGCATTCGCCACGCCACAGGCTTTCTTCGGCCGGCACGGTTTCCAGGTATTTCAGGATTCCGCCCTTCAGGTGGAACACGTCCTCGATCCCTTCCTGCTTCAGGAAAGCGGTCGATTTTTCGCAGCGGATGCCGCCGGTGCAGAACATCGCCACCTTTGGTTTCTGCTTGGTGCCCAGCAATTGCTGGCGGACGCTGCGGAACCAGGCGGGGAAATCGCGGAAAGTGGCGGTTTGCGGGTCAATCGCGCGGTCGAACGTGCCGATGGCCACTTCGTAATCGTTGCGGGTGTCGATCACGATGGTGTCCGGATCGGCGATCAGCGCGTTCCAGTCTGCCGCATCGACATAGGTGCCGACGCTGGCCGTAGGATCGATGCCGGGTTGCCCCATGGTCACGATTTCGCGCTTCAGGCGCACTTTCATCCGGTGGAACGGCATGGTTTCCGCGCCGGACAGTTTCACGTCCAGGTCCGCGCAGTGGGGCAGGGCGCGGATGTGGCTGAGCACGCGGCCAATGCCTTCCGCCGTGCCGGCGATGGTGCCGTTGATCCCTTCGGGCGCCAGCAGCAGCGTGCCCTTGATCCCTTCCGCCTGGCACAGCTGGTCCAGCGGCCCGCGCAATGCCGCGCAATCCGGGAAAGGGGCGAAGCGATAAAGCGCGGCGACGGTGACGGGGTGGGCTTCCATGCCCGGTCCCATAGCGCCACGGGAAGGGCGCGTCAGCCCTTGCGCGTTGCCTGCCCAAACGAAAGTCCCGCACCGTTGCCGGTGCGGGCCTCCGTTTGTTCAGCGCGTCCGATCAGAAGATCAGAAAGCGATGCTCAGCGTGCCTACCACTGCGTCATCGACGAAGTCGTAGGGGGCTGCGCTGCCGTCGGCCGCCACATAGGACACGCCCAGGGCCAGCTTTTCGTTCAGGGCCAGCTTGGCGCCGACCGAATAGTCGAAGGCGTCGCCATCGGTGGTGTAGGTCAGGAACCCGTCGGTGTAACCGATGTGAGCCGACAGCGAGATCGGGGTGTTGGGGATGCCAACGCCCAGATCGGTGTAGAGGTACAGGTTGTCGGTGCTGCCGAGCGAATCCTGCTTCGGAGCATAGGCAACGCCAACCGTGGCCGAACCCGGGCCGAGGGCGAAACCGGCCTTGGCATAGAATTCGGTGTAGTCGAAATCACCCGGGCCCGCGTTGGGGTACAGGTACTGGATCACGCCGACATTGGCGGTGACGCCGCTGGCGACTTCACCGGCCCAACCGCCGTAGATGTCGAGTTCGGTGTGGCCGTAACCAACCGTATCTTCATCCAGCGACGAACCCCAGGTGCCGACATAGAAGCCGCTGGAGTGGCCGACGTCGATCCCGCCCTGCACGGCGATATCGCCGCCCGACAGGTCAACACCGCGGAAGCGGTATTCGGAAACGATCGCGGCATTGCCGGTGATGGTGAACGGCGAGGTGGCTTCCTGAGCCATCGCCGGAGTGGCCGCCATGAAAGTGCCGGCGAGAACGGTTGCAGCCAACAGGCTGCGAGTGGACGTAAGCATGGGCAGTATCCTCACTTGCCAAAAGAAACTTGCTCTCGTCCCATCCTGCGCGCTGAAAGTTCGCCATCCTTGTTGGGGCGAGATCACATCAGCACGTCTTCAAATTGCAATGTCATGGTGCATTGCACAAGTGGATTGCATGCAATGCAACAGATTGGTGCATTTGCTGTGCTTTTTCCGCCACATTCAGCCGCGCGACAGGGTAGCCGCTGCACGGATAGTGACCGCTTTGCGTCTTGCACGCTGCGTGTGCGTCATTAGATGATCGGCCCTGCCATGTTCCAGACACTCCGCAATATCTTCGCCAAACCTGCAGCGGCACCTGAGGCCAGTGTACCGGCCGGGCAGCGTGTTTATGCGGTTGGCGACGTACACGGTCGGCTGGACCTGTTCGACGCCTTGCGCGACCTGATCGAACAGGATGACGCCGCGCAGGGCGCCGCTGACACCACCGTGATCCTGCTGGGCGACCTGGTTGACCGCGGGGCTGACAGTGCCGGGGTGGTGCGCACCGCGCGCACCTGGCAGCAACAGCGCCGGGTCCGCATCCTGGCTGGCAATCACGAGGAAATGTTCCTGCGCGGGCGCGTGGAACTGGAGGTTTTCCGGCATTTCCTGCGCCACGGGGGCAAGGAAACCATCCTCAGCTTCGGGGTCGATCCCGATGCCTTCACGGTCGCGACGATGGAGCAGGCGCAGGCCCTGATGCTTGAGGCAGTGCCGCCGGAGGACGTGGCCTTCATCGAAGGGTTCGAGGACAGTATCGCGATTGGCGATTACCTGTTTGTCCATGCCGGCGTGCAACCGGGTGTTCCGCTGGACGAACAGAAAACCAGCGACCTGCGCTGGATTCGCGAACCGTTCCTGTCGCACCCGGACCCGTTTGGTGCCGTGGTCGTCCATGGCCATTCGATCCGTGAAGACGCGGAAGACAAGGGCAACCGCATCGGCATTGATACCGGCGCTTACATGACCGGCAAGCTGACCGCGCTGGTGCTGGAAGGGGACAACCGCCGGTTCCTGGAGGCAGTTGACCTCGGGAACGGGTCAATCCGCACCAGCGAAGTGACCGGCTGAACAGGATTTGATGCCAGGGGGCCTGTAAGCCGGGTTCTGTACCCCGGACGGTATGCCATGCGGCACCGTATCCGGGGTGGCAGCCATTCATCTCGGCGACCGGTTGCCCGACCGCTCCAGCAACCAACCCGGGCAACTCGGCGCGAAACCCGCCTACCGCCGAAGCGGCACGTTGCCCCTATTCGGTTTTGCTCCGGGTGGGGTTTGCCGTGCGAGGCCTGTTGCCAGGCCCCCGGTGCGCTCTTACCGCACCCTTTCACCCTTACTGCTTCCCGAGGGAAGTTAGCGGTTTGCTCTCTGTGGCACTTTCCCTTGACCGTCGGATTGCTCCTCCAGCCCGGCGGGCGTTACCCGCCACCCTTGTTTCGTGGAGCCCGGACTTTCCTCGGCACATAAGTGACGCGGCTGCCCGGCCCCCTGGCAAGGCCTATCTAGCGCGTCCCTGGTCCCGATCCAAGAGCAACTGGAACAGGATTGCCCGGGCTTCCCCGTCAATCACCCCGTCGATCCGATCCGGCCGCCAGCGGCGCTGGAAAGCCTCGACCGCCTTGGCCGGGTCGGTGATGTCATAGCCATAACGGTCCAGCGCCAGGGTGAAGGCGCCATCGTTGGGAAACGGATCGCCCAGGTCCAAGCTTTGCGGGCGGGGCAGGCACAGGCGATACCGGGCCAGCAGGTCCCATGGGAACAGTTCGCCCGGATCGACCTTGCGTGCCGGGGCGACATCCGAATGGGCGACCACATTGGCGCGGGGAATGTCGTATTGCCGCACGATCCGGTGCAGCAGCGGCACCAGCGCCTCGATCTGGGCGTCGGCGAACGGGCGATAGCCGAGCGCGTGGCCGGGATGGTCCAGTTCGATGCCGACGCTGGCGGAATTGACGTCCCGCACCCCGCGCCAGCAACTGGCCCCCGCGTGCCAGGCGCGCTTTTCTTCCGGCACCAGCCGGATAACTTCGCCCGCTTCGGTAATCAGGTAATGGGCGCTGACCTTGGCATCGGGATCGCACAACCGGTTCAGCGCCGTCTCTACCGGCTTCATTTCGGTATAGTGCAGCACCGCCATGGTCACTGGCAGTGCCCGTTCGTCCCAGTTGGGCGACGGCTGATCGCGATGAACCAGCTCGTCAGGCATCGGGCAGGACGGCGCCCAGTACCAATGCCTCCGCCGTCAGCGCGAACTGCAGGCCGCCGCCGCGTTCGGCCACCAGCAGGCGGATCAGGTGCGCCGGAGCGGTACGGCCCGAAAGCTCCGCTTCGTCCAGCGAACCGTCCAGTGCCTTGCCGATGTTGCCATCAAACGCCACGCGCGGGCCGGCGG
>JBARAF010000296.1:0-3192 GCA_049791695.1 Croceibacterium sp. | reverse complement strand
GTGCCGGGGTGCCGCCGCTGTCGATCATGGCCGTCAGGGCAGCGCGGGCGCGGCCCACGCGGCTTTTGATCGTACCCACGGCGCAACCGCAGATTTCTGCCGCCTCTTCATAGGAAAAGCCGCCTGCGCCAACCAGCAACAGGGCTTCGCGCCGTTCCGGGGGCAGGGTCAGCAGGGCGCGGTGCAGGTCGGAAAGGTGGATCGGCCCTTCCTGCCCGGCAGGCTGGGTCAGGATGCGTTCGGCCACGCCTTCATCATATTCCCCGCGGAAACGGTTACGGCGCATATCGGTCAGGTACGCATTGCGCAGGATGACAAAGGTCCAGGCGCGCATCGACGTGCCGGGTTCGAACCGTTCCTGCGCGGCCCATGCTTTCAGCAAGGCTTCCTGCACCAGGTCATCGGCCATGTCCGGGCGGCCACACAGGCCGCGGGCAAAGGCGCGCAGATGGGGGACGACTTCCGTCAGTTCACGGCGGAACGCCTTGCGATCTTCCGCCGTGCGGGGCGGACGTTCGGCTGCGGGGCTTTCGGCATCGGCCCCTTCAAGGTTGGAGGGCGCGCTCATTTATCCTCGTCGTCCAGCTGGGCGAGCAAGTTCGCAAAACTATCGGGCATCGGTTCATCAACCACGGAATCGTAAATGTGTTTCAATCCGCTGGCCCATTCGGGCTTGTGGCGCTTCTTCGTCTGCCGCGCGGCTTTTGCCGCGCCTGCTGCGCCGGAACCTTGCTTCTTCTCACGTGTCATTAAGCGCTCACCCCGCCCCAAGAACCGGCTTCCTGCCTGCGCAGGTCAATGCCCCATTGCTGTTTGCATGACTTGCTGCCGGTACGGAAGGTCCGGTTTTGAAGGAACGAAAGGTCGGATCGTTGGTTCCCGGTGGGTTAGCGATTGCGTATGGCGATTGTGCCGCGCATGGTTTCACGGAACCGGCAAGCACGGGGGGCCACATCCGGCAACACGGAAGGCCTGGGCATTGAATCAGGGGACGGGCTGGACAGCCGTGGCGTTATTGAACCGACTACAGGCCGGATCCGCCGCGCGCAGCAGGACCAAGCGGTGGCTGGTCCGCTTTCCCAAAGTGATGCCTGTGGCCATCTTCTCGTTGATCGCGGCCATCACAATCGTCAGCGTCTTCGCCATCGAACGCGGGGAGGCGGAGAGAAATTCCGCCGATCTGCGCAGCCGCGCCATGGCCATCGGTTCCGCGCTGGAACGGCGCGCCAATGCCAGCAGCGCCTATTTGCGCGCGGGTGCGGCCTATCTTTCATCGCTGCCCAATGTCCCGGCAGGCGATTTCCGCCGCTTTGTCAGTGAAATGCGGCTGGATACCGATTACCGCGGTGCCGAAGGGATCGGCTGGGCGCGGGTGGTGCGCCCGGCTGAACGGGCGGCGTTCGATCAGCAACTGGCCGAAGAATACGGCGGCGATCTGCAGATCCATCCGCCAGCCCAGGGGAACCAGCCCTACGCCGTGGCGATCCTGTACCTGCAACCGGATTCCCCGCGTAATCGCCGCGCCTTGGGGCTGGACATGTATGCCGAGGAAGTCCGCCGCACCGCGATGGACGAGGCCGAGCGGACCGCGCGCCCGACTGCCACCGGCAAGGTGGTGCTGGCGCAGGAAGGCAATGGTACGGGCCCGGGCTTCCTGATCTACATGCCGGTGTTCCAGCAGGTTGGCGCGGGCCGGAAGCTGACCGGCTTCATCTACAGCCCGTTCAATGCCAAGGCATTCCTGACTGCGGCGCTGGAACTGGAAGGGGCATCGGACCTGGCGGTGGAGGTCTATGATGGCCGTCCGGGCGATGGGTCCTTGCTGGCCGCCACCGGCACGCCCGATGCGGATAGCAACCAGACCGCGCGGCGGATCACGATTGCCGGACGCGACTGGTATTTCCGTGTCCACGGGACAGAACCGGGCGGCCTGTCGGGCCTGGCGATTGCCACGCTGGTCTTCGGCCTGCTGGTGGCCAGCCTGCTGGCGCTGGTGCTGCGGCTGCTGACCACCCAGGCGCTGGAAGACGAAACCGCGCTGAAGTGGTTCCAGGAACAGGCCTCCATCCGCAATTCGCTGACCCGGGAATTGAACCACCGGGTCAAGAACACCCTGGCCAATGTGCTGTCCATCATCGCGCTGACCCGCCGCCGCGCCCATTCGCTGGAAGATTTTGCCGACGGGCTGGACGGGCGCATCCGGGCACTGTCTGCCACGCATGACCTGCTGACCCAGTCGGACTGGGGTTCCACCCCGGTGCAGGCAGTGGTGCAGGCGGAATTGCGCCCCTATTCCCATGATGCGGACCACGTGGTGGAATTGCTCGGCCCCGATGTGCAACTGGCCCCCAACGATGCGCTGTCACTGGGCCTGGCGATCCATGAACTGGCGACCAATGCCGCCAAATATGGTGCCCTGTCGCGGCCGGGCGGGCGCGTGACGGTCGATTGGAAGCTGGTGTCCGACGCGCTGGTGCGGATCGAATGGCTGGAACGCGGCGGCCCGCCGGTTCCGCCGAACCGCGGGCGCGGCTTCGGCACCGACCTGATCGAACGGATCGTGGCGCACGAACTGAAGAACCCGGTGAAGCTGGAATTCGAACCGGAAGGGGTGCGCTGCGTGCTGACCATCCCGGTGCGCAAGCCCGGCGAATTTGCGATGCGCGCGCCGCAGAAGTCGGCCTAGACCTCCGCCGGCCAGCTCCGGCCCGCTCCGGGGAAGCATCTGGACGTTCTATATCCCGTCGAATACAGCGCATGGGCATGACTGTCCTTGCCCGCACCCTTGCGCTTGTCGCCGCCCTGCTGATCGCCGCCTGCGCGCAAGCGCCGGCAGGTGGCCCGGCACAGGAGCCTGCCCAGGGCCCGGTGGTGCTGGCCGCATCCAGTTTGCAGGAAGCGCTGGAGGACGCGGCCCGCACCTGGGCGGACCAGGGCCATGCGCAGCCGGTACTGTCCTTCGCCGGATCATCCGCCCTGGCGCGGCAGGTGGAAGCAGGGGCTCCGGCAGACCTGTTCCTTTCGGCCGACGAGGAATGGATGAATTACCTTCAGCGCAAGGCGCTGCTGCGCGAAGGATCGCGGCATGACCTGCTGACCAACCGGCTGGTGCTGGTGGCCGCCAGGGGCACGCCGCCACTGGAACCGGCGGGGCTGGGAGCCGCATTGGCGCGGGGCAGGCTGGCGCTGGCC
>JBARAF010000295.1:0-5387 GCA_049791695.1 Croceibacterium sp. | reverse complement strand
GCTGCGCCAGGGCGGCAGTGCCATCGCCGGCCTGACGCTGTGGATGGACAGCTATATCTGCGAAACTTTCGGGCGGGTTTTCGGCATGACGCTGGAGCGGGAGCCTGCCGGGGCTGCTGCACCTTGGCAACAGTGGCGGCTCCAAATGTTCCGCCCGGTGCGGATTGGTTGATAAACCACACAATTGGGGCAATGGGGCGCCCCAAGGACAAATGGACCTTTAAGGGAGGGAACTGTCATGAGGAAGTTTAACCAGCGAGCTATTGGCCTGACGGTCAGCAAGCTCAGCATCGCCACGGCGATGATCGTCGGCGCAACCGCCGCTGCCGCGCAGACTGCGCCGGCTGCCGAAGGTGAAGCCACCGCCGCAGGCAATGGCGACATTGTCGTCACCGCCCAGTTCCGCGCACAGAACCTGCAGGACACGCCGATCGCAATCACCGCGGTCAATGCGGAAATGCTGGAAGCGCGCAGCCAGACCAGCATCCAGGACGTTGCCAACCAGGCCCCGTCGGTCACGCTGAAGCCGCAGGGCGCAGCTTACGGCCCGTCGCTCGGCGCGAACATCCGCGGCGTCGGCCAGTTCGACTTCAACCCGGCCGTGGAACCGGGCGTCGGCTTCTATGTCGATGACGTGTACTACGCCACGCTGACCGGCTCGATCCTCGACCTGCTCGATCTGGATCGCGTGGAAATGCTGCGCGGCCCGCAGGGCACCCTGTCGGGACGCAACTCCATCGGCGGCGCGGTCAAGCTGTTCTCGCAGCGTCCGGAAGGTAGCAACACCGGCTATGTGGCCGGCACCTATGGCAGCCGCAACCGGATCGACCTGCGCGCCAGCGCCGATTTCAACCTGGCCGAAGGCCTGGATGCGCGCCTGGCGCTCGTCAGCAAGAAGCAGGAAGGTTACGTTGACCGGCTTGATTTCGGCTGCGTCTATCCGGCCGGCGGCCCTGCCACCTTTACCCGTGATTTTGACGTCACCGGTGCCCCGCGCACCCTGCTGGTCAACCCGGCCGGCGGCGTTCCGGCGCAGACCAACCGCCCTGATTGCGTGATCGCCAAGGAAGGCGAAGTCGGCTTTATCGCCGCTCGTGGCCAGCTGCGTTACCGCCCGACGGACACCATCGATATCAACATCGCCGCTGACTACACCGACGATGATCGCGTGGCCGCCGGTTCGGTGCTGCTCAACCGTTCCTACCCGGACGGCACGGTCGCGTCGCCGCGTTACCCGCTGCCGCTGACCCCGGCCCCGGGTTCCAGCCCGGCGCAGAACTACGCCACTGCCTCGGCCCAGCGGGATATCAACCCGTTCCCGATCGGCAACACGGCCAATGCCAACCTGCTGACCTATGACAACCGCTTCGTTTGCGGTGCGTACTGCAACTTCGGCACCTACTCCATGCCGGCAGACACCGCGATCGGGCAGAACGGCCTGCCGATCACGCCGCTGGTCAACGGCGTCCCGACGCAGCTGCAGTACCTGGCATCCAGCGGCAACGGCCGCGTGCGGTTCAAGGGCTGGGGCGTTTCGGGCCAGGTCGACATCGACCTGTCGGAAGACCTGAAGCTGACCTCGATCACCGCCTATCGTTCGTATGTGTCGAATTTCTCGAACGACAACGACGTGTCGCCGATGGCCCACAGCCTCGGCTACGGCCCGCTGACGTTCGATTTCTTCAGCCAGGAACTGCGCCTGAACGGCGCCATTGGCGATACCATCGAATATACCCTGGGCGGCTATTACAGCGACCAGAAGTCGGTCTACACCTCGTTCCAGGATCTGCGGTCTTCCGGCCTGCAGTTCCAGCAGAGCGACCCGGTAGATGCGGACAGCAAGGCGGTGTTTGCCCACGTTTCGTGGAACCCGATCGAACCGCTGACCGTAACCGGCGGCATCCGCTATACGGATGAATCGAAGACCTACACCTACATCCGCCAGAAGCCGTACCAGGACCCGTCGTCGATCGCCGCCAACGGCGTGCTGCCGCTGAACGGCACTGTCGGCAAGTACAGCGGCACCCGGGTCGATTACCGCGCCAACGTGCAGTACGCCCTGACCGACAACGTCATGGCCTATGCGCAGTTCTCCACCGGCTACAAGGGTGGCGGCGTGAACCCGCGTCCGTTCTTCGTGCAGCAGGCGCTGTCGTTTGGTCCGGAAACGCTGAAGGCTTACGAACTGGGCCTGAAGACCGACCTGTTCGATCGCATCGTGCGCCTGAACCTGGCCGCCTTCCTCAGCCAGTATGACGGCATCCAGCTGAGCCTGGGCAACTGCACGGCCATCACCGGCGCCGGCTTTGGCGCTCCGTGCGCCCTGCCGGTCAATGCGGGCAACGCGGATATCAAGGGCTTCGAACTTGAAACCACCATCCGCCCGACCGATGGCCTGACGCTGGACGGTTCGCTCAGCTACATCGATTTCAAGTACAAGTCGTTCGGCACCTACACCACCGGCAACACCACGGTGGCTGTCGGCGGTCCGACCAACTTGAACGGCCCGCAGTTCGGCGACTATGCCCCCTTCACCCCGAAGTGGAAGTGGAGCGTTGGCCTGCAGTACGAAATCGACCTGGGCACGACCGGCTTCCTGACGCCGCGTTTCGACGCTTCGTATCAGAGCACGGTCTACACCGTGTCGGCCAACCGTCCGTCCAACCGGATCGACGGTTACACCGTGGCCAATGCCCGCCTGACCTGGGCCAATGCCGACGAAGATCTGAGCGTTTCGCTGGAAGTGACCAACCTGTTCGACAAGTACTATCTGCTGACGCTGTATGATCAGACCGTTGGTGGCCAGGGCTATGCGAACGGCCAGCCGGGCCGTCCGCGCGAATGGGCGATCAGCCTGAAGAAGAAGTTCTGATAGGTGGGCCGGGCCGTGGATCGCAGCGCGATGCATGGCCCGGCCATTACCCTTCGGATGGCAATGCCTCCCTTTTCCCCCCTTCCCCAGACGGACCGGCGCGGCCTGTTCCGGATGGCAGCGGCGGGTTCCATTCTGGCCCTCGGCCACACAACTCCCGCCCTTGCCGCCAGCCTGCGGGCCGCGCCACCGGTGGTGGGTTTTCACAACGATGCGCCCTGGCTGGACCGGTCAGGCACCGATCTGCCCTATCTCCCGCCCCGGGGGATGCGCCAGTCCGTGCCCGATGCTGAAAGCCTGGCCCGGCTCGGTTTCTTCCTCTGATCCAGCGGGTCGCCCCGCACAGCCATGAAAGGGCCTGTCCCGATGGTCGACCTGTCCAGCCTGACAACCGCCAAGGGTTTCTTCGCACCGCAACGCTTTGAAGGCGACGTGCTGGACTGCGAGACGACCGGCACGATCCCGTCCGACATCGCCGGGGCGTTTTATCGCCTGGGTGGCGAATGGTTCTACCCCCCGCGCTTCCCCGACGATGCCCCGCTGCACACCGACGGGCACATGTCGATGTTCCGGTTCCGCAATGGCCGGGTCAGTTACAAAAGCCGCTTCGTGCGCACGCCCCGGTTCGATGCGAACTTGCAGGCCGGACAGCAGATGTTCGGTTATTACCGCAACCGCCAGACCGACGATCCCGCCGTGCGCGGGCTGGATGGCACCGTGGCCAACACCACGCCTTACGCCTTCGCCGGCCGCCTGATGGCGCTGAAGGAAGACGGCCTGCCGCACCTGATCGAACCGGACACGCTGGAAACCACCGGGCGCTGGGATTTCGACGGCAAGTGGAAAAGCCTGACCTTCTCCGCCCACCCGAAGACCGATCCCCGCACCGGGGAAATGATTTCGTATGGCTATGAAGCAACCGGCCCGGCCAGCAAGGACGTCTTCGCCTATACCATCGACAAGACCGGCCAGGTGACGCACGAGGCGCGCTTCCAGGTGCCCTATGTCAGCGTGATGCATGACATCGCCCTGACTGAAAAGCACATCCTGTTCCCGTTCGGCGGCTATATCTCCACCCCGGAACGGCTGGCCCAGGGCAAGATCCACTGGGGCTGGGACAAGACCCTGCCCAGCTGGATCGGCATCCTGCCGCGCGACGGCAGCGGCAAGGACATTCGCTGGTTCAAAGGCCCGCTGCAGTGCATGATGCACACCTTCAACGCCCGCACAGTGGGCAACAAGGTGATCCTGGATGCGCCGTTCTATGACGGCAATTTCTTCCCCTTCTTCCCCAATGTCGATGGCAGCCCGTGGGAACAGGCCAAGGCCCGTGCCTTCATTCGCCGCCTGACCTTCGACCTCGATTCCAAGCATGACGGCTGGACCGAAGAGGTCCTGTTCCCCACCCCCATCGTCGATATCGGCGCGGTCGATCGGCGGTACCTGACGCAGGACCAGCGGTACGTCTTCACCGGCTTTTCCGATCCGACGCGGCCGTTCGACACCACGCGCGGCGGCAACCTGGCCGGGCGGGTGACCAATAGCTACGGCCGGTTTGACCTGAAGTCGGGGAAGATGGACGCGATGTTCGCCGGCGATACCCACAGCCTGGCGGAAGCCTGCTTCGTCCCGCGCAAGGGGGGCGGCGAAGGCAGCGGCTGGATCATCGGCGTGGCGTCCAATTTTGCCGAAATGCGGTCCGAACTGGTGATCGCCGATGCCGAACGCATGAGCGAAGGGCCGGTGGGCCGCGTGCTGCTGCCGTTCAAGGCCGCCCCGCAAGTCCACGGCAACTGGGTGAACGAGGATCAGTTGCCCTTCGCCTGACCAGGGTTTCACAACTACAAGAACGGCCAAAGGCCGCGTGAGAGGAAGACCGCCAATGAAAGCCCTATTCGCCGCAGCAACCCTTTGCTTGGGCCTGGTCGGAGCCGCCATCAGCAGCCCCGCCAGCGCCGAAGTTACGCCCGAACAATATGCCGTCGCCCGGGCGGAAATCGTCAACCTGTCCAACCGGCTGATGATCGCATCGGACGCGCAGGATGCCGATACTTACGCCAACTGCTTCGCTACCAACGGGGTGCTGAACTGGATTGGCGGGATCGAGCACGGGCGCGAGGAAATCCGCCAGGCGATTGCTGACTGGCGCCGCCAGATCGATCCGCTGCCGACCGACGCCGTGTCCCGCCCGCGCACCCGGCATTTCGTGCTGAACCACGACATCACCATCGCCCCCGACGGCAAGACCGGCACGGGCCGGGTTTACTGGTTCGCGATGACCAACCGGACCCCGCAGAAAGACGTCCAGCCGCTCTATTTCGGCCATGTGATCGAACATTACGTGAAGGAAGGCGGCGCGTGGCTGTTTTCCAGCCGGCAGGTTTACAACGAAAGCCTGACCAACCGCGCGCCCTACTATCCCGAACTGGGCGAAGTGGACCCGCGCACGCCGGCCAAGTAACCAGACTCCGGGATTGCCCGCCCGCAGCCGCCGGTCAGTTACCGGCGCTGCGGG
>JBARAF010000294.1:0-6053 GCA_049791695.1 Croceibacterium sp. | reverse complement strand
GATGATGTGGGACACGATCCTCGAAGTTGATCTCGCCAACGGCTCCCCTTTCCGCGCGGTGGGCGACAGCGGAGACGAGTACATCGGCGACGTGGTGGTGATCGCCACCGGTGCCCAGGCCAAGTGGCTCGGCGTTCCGGGGGAAGAGGCTTTGGGCGGCAAGGGCGTATCTGCTTGCGCCACGTGCGACGGGTTCTTCTATCGCGGCAAGAAAGTGGTCGTGATCGGCGGCGGCAACACCGCCGTGGAAGAAGCGCTGTACCTGACCAACCATTCCGACGACGTGACCCTGATCCACCGGCGCGACGAATTGCGGTGCGAGAAGATTTTGGCCGACCGGCTGTTCGCCAACCCGAAGATCAGCGTGCTGTGGAACCAGAAAGTTGACGAATTCCTCGGCGATCCGCTCGACGGTGGCCTGAAAGGCGTCAGACTCGTCAACACCGTCACCGGCGATGTCAGCGTCGTTAATTGCGATGGGGCCTTCGTCGCCATCGGCCATGCGCCCAGCACGGAACTGTTCAAAGGCAAGCTGGAAGTGGACGAAAGCGGCTACCTCGCCGTCCAGCCGGGCACGCCAAAGACTTCAATTCCCGGCGTTTTTGCCTGCGGCGACGTGATGGACCACACCTACCGCCAGGCCGTCACCGCCGCCGGCACCGGCTGCATGGCCGCGCTGGATGCGGAACGGTTCCTGGCCGAACGCGACTTCGCCAAAGTGAAGGCTGCGGCGGAGTAACCCTCAGCCCTTCGAAATCACCGTTTCCTTCTCGGTGATGAATTCCACCAGCGCCGGTTGCCCGGCGGCAATCGCCGCCAGTGCGCGCTTCAGCGCAGGGACGATCTCGCTCGCCTGCGTCACCCGTTCGCCGTGGCAACCGAGGGACTTGGCGAATTCCGCATAGTTGCCGCTGATGTCGGTCGCCCGGTACTTGTCGGTCGCCACCGGCATGATCGGCAGCTCGATCGCCATCGCCTCGTTGTTCAGCAGGATCGACAGGATCGGGATATTGTCGCGTGCGGCAGTTTCCAGGTCGGTACCGGTGAAGCCGATCGCCGCATCGCCCCAGACGTTGATGCACAGCTTGTCCGGGCAGGCGAGCTTAGCCCCCATGGCGAGTCCGAGGCCATAGCCAAGCTGCGTGCTCTTGCCCCAGCCGATGTAGCCGTGCGGGGCGGTGCTTTTCCAGAACGGCACCAGCTGGTCACGCGGGGAACCGGCATCGTGAGTGATGATCGTATTCGCCACGTCCACCGTCTGCTGCAGGTCCCACAACACGCGATAGGGGGACAGCGGCGAGGTTTCCTGTTCGCACTTGGGGCGCCATTTGGCGAACCATTCGGCCTCCACCGCCTTGATCTTTGCTGCCACCGGGCCACTGTCGCGGGCGGCGGGCACGCGGCGCTTCACCGCTTCCAGCAGGGCCACCAGGGTCAGTTTGGCATCGCCGATCAGGGCGACTTCCGAAGGCACGCTTTTGTCGATGTCGAGCGGGTCCAGCGTCGAATGGATCACCCGCTTGCCCGCCGGGATCGCCAGGCCAAAACTGGTGGCGGTGAAGCTGCAACCGATGCCGAACAGCACGTCGCTTTCCGCCAGCCACTTCGCAACGCCGCCGTTGATGCCATTGCCACCGCTGCCCAGCGCGAGCGGGTGGGTTTCATCAAAGCAGCTCTTGCCCGGCAGGCTGGTCATCACCGGCACGGCGAGGTGCTCCGCCAGAGCGCGCAACTCGTCATAGGCTTCGGACCAGTGGACGCCCTGCCCGGCATAGATCGCCGGGTTCTGCGCGGCCACCAGCACATCGGCCGCCGCTTCGATATCGGTCTGCGCCGGTTGGCTGGTCACCACCTTGCCCGGCGCATAATCGAGGCTGCCGGTAAACGGCTTGTCCAGCACGTCGAAGGGCAGTTCGATCACCACCGGCTGAGGGCGGCCGTTGCGCAGCATGGAAAAGGCGCGGCGCATGATCGCGGCAACGTCTGCGGGCGAAGTCAGCGGCTCGGCATGCTTGGCGACGCTGGCCATCGAACGGGTCGAATTGAAATTGTACGGCACGTACATCTGGGACAGCTGATAACCCTGCGGCATCACCAGCACCGGAATACTGTCGGCAAATGCCTGCGCCACGCCGCCGAAGGCATTTTCCGCCCCCGGCCCCTGCTGCATCACGAACACGCCCATCTGGCCGCCCTTGGTCATGCGGCTGACCGCGTCGGCCATGTGCAGCCCGGTGCGTTCCTGGCGCACGATCACGGTGCGGATGTCGATCCGCGCGGCGGCTTCCAGGATCTGGTTGCGGGGATAGCCAAAGACGATCTGCACCCCTTCGCGCTTCAGCACGGCGGCAATGGCATCGGCCACCGTACCGTTCGCATGAACCGGAAAATTCGCCTGGCCCGAACCCTGCCGCATGTACCCACTCCCTTTGTTCCCGCCCGGCTAGGCGACTGAGGCCCCGCACGCAATGTGTGATTCATCAAGGAAGTTGCCGCTGGCCTGATTTTGCCCTTTCGCAATCGTGCCGGGCCATGCATCCTCCCCGCCGGGAGAGATAACGATGAAGCCAATCGAACTGGGCCGGATGCGGGTCCACCGCGTGATGGAACTGGAAAGCCCGGTGCCGCTGCTGAGCCAGCTGCCCGGCACCACAGCGGACGACCTGAAGCGGCTGCAAGGCTGGTACCGCCAGCCGGACGAGATCACCGACGATCCCGGAACCAGCAAGATGACCTTTTCGGTCCACAGCTGGGTAATCGAACTGGATGGCCTGACGGTGCTGGTCGACAGCTGTGACGGCAACCACAAGAACCGCAGCTTGCCAGAGGTCCACCAGCTCAACCAGCCTTACCTCGAAAACCTCGCCCGTGCGGGCTTCCGCCCGGAGGACATCGACCTGGTGATGTGCACCCACCTGCATTTCGACCATGTCGGCTGGAACACCCGGCTGGAGAGCGGCAAATGGGTGCCGACCTTCAGCAACGCCCGCTACCTGTTCGGCAAGCGCGACTACGAATATTTTCAGGCCAACCCGGAAGGGGAGGCACTGCATTTTGAGGCGTTCTGCGATTCCATCCTGCCGGTGATGGAAGCCGGAAAGGGCGAACTGGTGGACGAGGACATGCTGGTCCACGGTGAAGTGGCCAACGGCCTGTGGCTGGAACCGGCCTTCGGCCATTCGCCCGGCTGCTGCACCATCGGCGCGCAAGCGGATGGCCCTCCGGCGATCTTCTGGGGCGACGTGATCCACCACCCGGTGCAGCTGATCCGGCACGACCTGCCGTTCGCCTTCGATTCCGATGCACCCACGGCGAGCAAAGTGCGCAAGGCCACGCTGGACCGCGCCGCCGACAGCGACCTGATCTGCTTCCCCGCCCATTTCCGCCGCACTTCCGCCGGGCAGGTAAAGCGGGACGGGGACGCTTTCCGCTACGAATGGGTGGAGGGGTAATCCTTCCCCGTTTGGGGGAGGAACGGCACTTGATTACATTTGAAACCGGGCGCAGGAGGAATGGATGCCGAACCGACACGATCTCCGCCTCGCTTACCGCATGGAAGAAGCCGCCTGTATTGCCGAACGGCTGCGACAAGCCGGGCGGGCGATGGCCCTCCATTCCGAAGCAGCCGCCCTCGCCGCCTGCCTGATCGTAGGCGCGCGTGAGCGCAAGGCGAGCGGGCTCGACGCCTTCCTGCAAAGCTATGGCCTGGGGACGGACGAAGGCATTGCCCTGATGTGCCTGGCAGAGGCGCTGCTGCGGGTGCCCGATGCGGAAACCGCCGACGCGCTGATTCACGACAAGCTGGCCGGGATCGACTGGTCGGAACGGCTCGGCGAATCCAGCTCCACTTTCGTCAACGCGGCCACATTCTCGCTGATGCTGACTGGCCAGGTGCTGCGCAGTGGCACAGCGCGCGATCCGGGGCTGGCCAATGTGCTGAAGCGGGCGATGGGCCGGGTGGGTGAACCGGTGATCCGCCAGGCCGTGCTGCAGGCGATGAAGATCCTGGGCGGGCAATTCGTGTTCGGCCGCACGATTGACGAAGCGCTGACCCGCGCCGGGCCGGAACGCAAGGCCGGGCTGACCCACAGTTTCGACATGCTGGGCGAAGCGGCAATGACCTTTGCCGATGCCGAACGCTATCGCGCCAGCTATGCCGCCGCCATTGCCCGACTGGCCACCGAACCACGCGGGCCGATGCGGCAGGCACCGGGCATTTCGGTGAAGCTGTCGGCGCTCTATCCGCGCTATGATTACCTGCATGCCGATGCGGCGAAGGCCGCGCTGGTGCCGGTGGTGCGCGAACTCGCCATGGCGGCGAGCAAGGCGGACATCCATTTCACCATCGACGCCGAAGAAGCCGAGCGGCTAGAACTGTCACTCGACATCATCGAAGCACTGGTGGCGGACGACGCGCTGTTCGAAAACGGCCAGAGCGGCGGCTGGCAGGGCTTTGGCATGGCACTGCAGGCCTATCAGAAACGCGCCGTGCCGCTGTGCGACTGGGTCGCCACGCTGGCCCGCCAGCATGGCCGCCGGCTGATGGTGCGGCTGGTCAAGGGCGCGTACTGGGATGCGGAAATCAAGCTGAGCCAGGTCGGCGGCCACACCGATTACCCGGTGTTCACCCGCAAGCTGGCGACTGACGTATCCTATCTCGCCTGCGCGGAACGGCTGCTGGCCGCGCCCGATGCGATCTACCCGGCATTCGCCACCCACAACGCCTACACCGTGGCCGCAATCAAGGCGCTCGGCCATGGGCGCGAACTGGAATTCCAGCGGCTGCACGGCATGGGCGAGGACGTCTATGCAGCGCTGGCCGAGGTCGAAGGCGTCAATGCAACGCCGGTGCGGATCTATGCCCCGGTAGGTGGTCACAAGGACCTGCTAGCCTATCTCGTCCGGCGGCTGCTGGAAAACGGGGCCAACTCCAGCTTCGTCAACCGCATGGCCGATGCCGAAGTGCCGGTGGCTGACCTGGTGACAGACCCGGTGCGCGAGCTCGACCGGCTGGAGCCCAAGCGCAATCCGGCAATCCCCCTGCCCGCCGACCTGTTCCCCGGCCGCCGCAACAGCGCGGGCGTGGACCTGGCCGATCCGCTGGTGGCCGGGCCCTTGCAGGAAGAGCTGGCCATGCTGGCAAGCCGCCGCTGGCAGGCGAGCCCCGATTTCCGATCCGAAGTGCATGACGGCGCAGGCCAGATCCGCAGCCCGCAGGACCGCGAACAGCTGGTCGGCGCAGTGCTCAACGCGTCCAACGAAGATGTTGAAGTGGCAGTGGCAGAAGCACTGGCCGCGCAGCCTGCCTGGGATGCCATGGGCGGCGCGCAGCGGGCGGAACTGCTGGAACGGGTGGCCGACCTGTACGAGGAACACCGGCCGGAAATTCTCAGCCTGTGCCAGCGCGAAGCGGGCAAATCGCTGGTCGATGCGGTGCTGGAACTGCGCGAGGCGGTGGACTTCCTGCGCTATTACGCGGCCGAGGCGCGGGCCCATTTCGGGGCTGGCGTGGCCCTGCCCGGCCCCACCGGGGAAGAAAACCGGATGCGCCTGCACGGGCGCGGGGTGTTTGCGGCGATCAGTCCGTGGAACTTCCCGCTGGCGATTTTCACCGGGCTGGTTGCCGGGCCCTTGGCGGCAGGCAACAGCGTGCTGGCCAAGCCGGCCGAACAGACGCCGCTGATCGCATCGCTGGCCGTGCGGCTGATGCACCAGGCAGGCATCCCGGCCCAGGTGGTGCAGTTCGTCCCCGGCGATGGCCGGGTGGGTGCAGCGCTGACCAGCGATCCGCGCGTGGCCGGGGTCGCCTTCACCGGATCGACCGACACCGCCCGCGCCATCAACCGCAGCCTTGCCGGGCGCGACGCCCCGCTGGCCGTGCTGGTGGCCGAAACCGGCGGGCAGAACGCGATGATCGTCGATAGCTCCGCCCTGCCCGAACAGGTGACGCGCGATGTGGTGGCGAGCGCATTCCAGAGCGCCGGGCAACGGTGCAGCGCCCTGCGCGTGCTCTATCTGCAGGACGATGTGGCCGACGCGATGTTGCATATGAT
>JBARAF010000293.1:0-6791 GCA_049791695.1 Croceibacterium sp. | reverse complement strand
GATCCAGGGCGCGCTGGCGCAGAGCGGCCGAATTGACCGTCCACGTCAGCACCGGCAGCCCGCGGCCCCGTTGCGCGCTGGCAAAGGCGCTTGGCAGGTCGCGAATGTCATAAGCGAGGAAATCCGGCCGCGCCTGCCACAGCTGCCGGTGGCGGCGCAGCCGGGCTGACAGCGTGCGGGCATTTTCTTCCGTCACCACCAACCCGCGCACCACTTGCGGGGCGAGCCGGCGGAACCATTGGCCCACACGCGGGTCAAAACTCATCACCGCGACCTGGCCCTGGTACCCTTCCAGTTCACGCCGCACCGCCAGGCACAGCGCGGCGACGGAGCGGGCCGGATCGGTCTTCACCTCGATCAGCAACGGCACTGCGCCATCAACTTGCGCCAGCAGATCACGCAAGGTGGGGATGCAATCGGCGCTGCCGCGCAGGCGCGTGGCGGTGATGGTGGCGACATCCAGCGCGTCGATCGGGCCACTCGCTTGCGCCAGCCGGTCCAGGTCTGCGTCGTGAAACACGATTGCGCGGCCGTCACGGCTTTTGCGCACGTCGCATTCAATGCCGTGCCCGGCAGCGATGGCCGCAGCAAAGGCCGATGGGCTGTTTTCCACCCGCCCCTGCCCGTGCAGCCCACGATGGGCGAACAGGCGCGAACGCAGCCAGCGGACCCGCTCAGGGTCCGGTGCCGGTGCTTTCAGCGCGTCAGCGATCCGCCAGGGCAAAGATCGCGTCCACCTCGACCGCCGCACCCAACGGCAGTTCCGGCACGCCGACTGCGCTGCGCGCGTGGCGGCCATTGTCGCCAAACACGCTGACCATCAGGTCCGATGCGCCATTGGCGACTTTCGGCTGATCGGTGAACCCTTCGGCAGAAGCGATGAAGGCGCCCAGCTTCACCACCCGGGCAATCTGGTCAAAGGTGATTCCGGCCGCGTCCAGCTGCGCCAGGATCATCAGCCCGCAGGCGCGGGCCGCTTCGTTGCCCTGGTCCAGCGTCACCGCTGCGCCCAGCTTGCCCTTGACCAGTTCCCCGCCGACGAACGGCAGCTGGCCGGATACGTGGGCCAGGCCCCCGGCAATTACCACGGGGACGTAGCTGGCCACCGGGGCGGCGGCTTGCGGCAGGTTGATGCCCTGCTGGGCGAGATAATCGCGAATGGTGCTCATGGCTTGTCCCCATGCAATGTTTCCAGCAGCCAGGGCAAGGCCTCGTGCCACGTATCGATGCGGGCATGGGCATGACCTGCCTGGTGCGCGCAGGGAATGTGCGGCGCGATGGCGGGTTCGCCGCACAGGTGCAGGCGGTGGATCCCCGGCACTTCCACTGCGGCGGAGGAATGATGATGCGCGATATCGTCGATGAATACCGCCCGGCTGGGGGCGAATTCATCCACGATGCGGCGCAAAGCCGGCCCTTTTGGCCCCTGGTTGGTGAACACCCGCAAGTCGATGCCATGGCTGGCGAGCTGGCGGCGGCGACCTTCGTTGAATCGGTCGGCCAGGTTGGTCAGCACCACCACGTCGGCTTCGCGCGACAGTTCGCCGATCGCCGCAATCGAGCCTTCGATTTGGGTCTGGCGGTCAAATTGGGTGTCGAAAAACGATTCGAGGTACTGCCACTTTTCCCGGTCGCTCAGGTCCTCGCCGCTGCCGCGACGGCGCATCCCTTCGGCAAAGACCTGCGGGCCCAGCGGGAAGTCTATCGCGTGTTCCTCGCCCAGCCAGTCGCGGAAGTGGCGCACCATGTGCAGCAGCACTTCATCGCAATCGGTTACCACCAGCGGACGGTTCATCGTTCCAACTCCTCGCGCGCGGCGGCCAGCCGCTGCGGTTCCATACCCAGGCTTTCCGCTGCGGCCACCAGATCGGGTTCATGCGCACAGAGGAAATCCAGCACCGCGGCCTGTGTTTCCGACCGCCCGAGCGATTCGCGCAAGGTGTCCGGCGTTAACCCCGTCAGCGCCAGGAACCGCTCCGCGCGCGGACCATCGCCCAGCACCCAGCCGAGGGCGGCGAGGGCTAGTGCGGGGGCATCGTTAGGCGAATCTTTACCGCGCTTAATAATTGTAAGCCTTCGGTTTTGGGGCTACTAACCGGGATGTAAGGGGCCTTCCGCCGCAACGGAAGCTCGGGGGCAAAATGAACAAACGAATTCTCGTTGTCGAAGACAACGATCTGAACAGAAAGTTGTTCTGCCACGTGCTGCAGGCCGGGGGTTTCGACGTCGAACCCGTAGCCGACGGGAATCACGCGATCGAGCGGGCGCGAATCTTTATCCCCAACCTGGTGGTGATGGATATCCAGCTGCAGGACGTGTCCGGGCTGGACCTGATCGCCTGCCTGAAACAGGACGCGGTGCTGGCCGACGTGCCGGTGCTGGCCGTCACCGCCTATGCCGGCAAGGGCGATGAACAGCGGATCCGCGATGTTGGCGCGCAGGGGTATCTGGCCAAGCCGGTCTCCATCGGCCCGTTTATGGCCGCGGTGCGCCAACTGGTCGGCTGACCGGCGCCAATCCGGGGCTGATTGGCCCCTGAATTCCCGGGGTACTGTCCACCCCCCACCTTGCGCATTTGCTTGACAAGCGGGCCGCTGCGCCGCTTTTCGATTAACAGCATCTGCGGGCCCGCCCCCGCGACAGGACAGGACATATTTCATGGATCGCGCCCAGACCGACAGCCGTATCCGCGCGCTGGTCGAACCCTTCAACAAGAAGGGCGTCACCATCACCGATGCCACCACCTTTGCCGGTGACCTGGAATTCGACAGCCTGACCGTCATGGATTTCGTCGCCGCGATCGAGGACGAGTTCGACATCATCATCAGCATGAACGCGCAGGCGGAGATCGAGACCTGGGGCAACCTGGTCGATTCCGTATGCAAACTGGCAGGCGAGTGAGCAGAATCATGAGCGAAGGTGTGAGCCAGGCGGACCAGCCGCAGGCGATTGAAGGCGGTTCGCGCGACCTGTTTTCAAAATTCGACGACATCATCCACACCCGTGAAACATTGCTGTCCACCGGGGTCACCGATCCGTTCAGCATGGTGATGGAAAAGGTGCTGTCGCCCACCCGGGCGATCTGCAACGGGCGGGAAACGATCCTGCTCGGCACCTACAACTACATGGGCATGACCTTTGACCCGGACGTGATCGCGGCGGGCAAACAGGCGCTGGACGAATTCGGCGCCGGCACCACCGGCAGCCGGGTGCTGAACGGCACCTATGCCGGGCACCGCGCGTGCGAGGAAGCGCTGAAGGAATTCTACGCCATGGATCACGCCATGGTGTTTTCCACCGGATACCAGGCGAACCTGGGGATCATCAGCACCATCGCCGGCAAGGGCGATTACATCGTGCTCGACATCGATTCGCACGCCAGCATCTGGGATGGCTGCAAGATGGGCGACGCCGAAGTGGTGCCGTTCAAGCACAACGACATCGACGCAATGGAAAAGCGCCTGAAGCGCATCCCGGAAGGCGCCGGCAAGCTGGTGATCCTGGAAGGCGTCTATTCGATGCTGGGCGACATCGCCCCGCTGGCGGAGATGATCCGCGTGGCCAAGGAAAACGGCGCGATGGTGCTGGTGGACGAGGCCCATTCGATGGGCTTCATCGGCCCCAACGGTCGCGGCGTGGCCGAAGCACAGGGCGTGCTGGACCAGGTCGATTTCGTGATCGGCACTTTCTCCAAGTCGGTCGGCACCGTGGGCGGCTTCTGCGTTTCCAACCACCCGAAGTTCGAAATAATGCGGCTGGTCTGCCGCCCCTACGTCTTCACCGCCAGCCTGCCGCCGAGCGTGGTGGCGACCGCCGCCACTTCCATCCGCAAGCTGATGCACGGCGGGGCGAAGCGCGAGCATTTGTGGGAGAATTCCAAGCGCCTGCACAGCGGGCTGAAGGCCTTGGGCTTCACGCTGGGAACGGACGAGCCGCAGAGCGCGATCGTGGCGGTCATCATGCCCGATCTGGAACGCGGCGCGATGATGTGGGAAGCGCTGCTGCGCGAAGGGCTGTACGTCAACCTGGCCCGCCCGCCGGCAACCCCCGCCAACATGACCCTGCTGCGCTGTTCGCTGTGCGCCGAACACAGCGAAGAACAGGTCGGCACGATCCTGGGGATGTTCGAACGCGCCGGGAAGGCCGTGGGCATCATCTGACCGGGCAATTTATCCCACATTTTCCGCCGGGTGCGGGAATGTGGGATAAACTGCCGGTGTTTAAGCGACCGTGCCCGCCAAAGTCGCGGTGGTGCACGCGTCGCCTGCCTTGCCATCGCCGCCGCCCAGCAAGGTCAGCGCCAGGAAACCGGCCACCACCAGCACCACGAAACCGGCCGTCACCAGGCCGAGATACTTGTCGATGAACAGCTTGATCGGGGCACCGAACAGGCGGAACAGTACGCCCACGATCATGAAGCTGATCGATCGCGACACGATGCTGGCGAGGATGAACACGCCGAAGTTCATTCCCACGAAGCCCGCCGTGATGGTCAGCAGCTTGAACGGGATCGGGGTTGCCCCCTTGATCATGATGATTTCCGCCCCGTATTCCCGCAGGTAACAGGCAGCCACCGGGAAGCTTTCGGTCAGGCCCAGCCAGCCGAGCAACTGGGTGCCGATGGTATCATACAACCCCCAGCCGATCGCGTAGCCGAGCATTCCGCCCGCCACGGAGGCGAGGGTAGCGACGGCGGCAAAGCGGATCGCCTTCTTCGGTTCGGCCAGGCACATCAGCCCCAGCAAGGGATGGGGCGGAATGGGGAAGAAGCTGGCTTCCATGAAAGCGAACAGCGCCAGCCAGCCCATCGCATGGGGATGGGCGGCCTTGGCCATGGTCCATTCGTACAATTTGCGCAGCATTGGGCGTCCTTGGCAGTCTTGCGGGTGCAGTAAGGGAGCACCGGGGTTCACGCAAGCAAGGCGATATAACCTATTTGGCACTTTTTGATTGACATCGCGACACTGTTTGGTTAGAGAAAGGCGATTATGTACTTTACAAACCCACGGTGATCGGCTAGTCAGATTGGACCAGCGGAGCATATCACCATGTCGGTTCTTTCATCCCCCCACTTTCACGATGAAGCGAAGGCTTTCGAGTATCTGGAAAGCATCGTGTGGGCCGGTGGAGCCGTCTGCCCGCATTGCGGCGTGGCCGGTGGCCGCGTGTACAATCTGTCCGGTGTGCGTTCCAAGCCTAGCGCGAAGAACCCGGAAGGCATCGAGCGTCACGGCCTCAAGAAGTGCGGCGAGTGCCGCAAGCAGTTCACCGCCAAGGTTGGCACCGTGTTCGAACACGCCCGTATGCCGCTGCACAAGATGCTCCAGGCCGTGCATCTGATGGTGTCCAGCAAGAAGGGTATCAGCGCTCACCAGTTGGCCCGCGTGCTTGAAGTGCAGTACAAGAGCGCGTGGTTCCTCGCCCACCGTATCCGCGAAGCCATGCGTTCGGGCGATCTGGCACAGCCGTTTGGTTCGGGCGGTGGCGCGGTCGAAGTTGACGAAACCTACATCGGCTTCAAGCGCGATGTGCCCACCCGTCGCGGCACCGCTCACAAGCACGGCGTTGTGGCGCTGGTGGACCGCGAGAGCGGCCAGAGCCGTTGGTTCAAGATCGACAGCTGCACCGCTGCGCAAATCCACCCCATCGTGCTTGGTAACATCGCCCGCGAAGCCCGCCTGATGACGGATGAAGCCAAAATGTACCGCAAGATTGGCCGCCAGTTCGCAGAGCATGGCACCACCACCCACGCGGCTTTCCAGTATGTTGATCTGAACGACCGCACCATCCACACCAACACCGTTGAAGGCGCGTTCTCGATCTTCAAGCGTGGTATGCGCGGTGTATACCAGCACTGCGGCGAACAGCACCTGCACCGCTACCTTGCCGAGTTCGAGTTCCGCTACAACAACCGGCAGGCAAACGGCGTTAATGACCGTGGCCGCGCTGTCGAAGCGGTTAAGGGTATCGTTGGTAAGCGTCTCACCTATGGGGGGCCTGACGCGGTCGCCTAAGCGCTCAGAGCAACTCTGGTTGCCCGGCTTCAAGCCAAAACGGCCGGGCCGATGGCGCAAATCTTGATATTGACTCTTGAGTCAGCAAGAGTGTGGTGCTATTTTGCAAAAAGGCCCTTGCCTTGGCAACCACGCTCTTGGGTAGCATTCCCCTCGGGGATAGCTGGGGATTGCGGGCCGTTAATAATATTCTTTAAGACCGGGTGCGAATAGATCGTACTCGGTCTTAATTTTATCCTTTATGAGAGCGTATGAACGCTCGTCGCCGTGTTCCCATTTTTTCTGTAGTGCCCAAGAGCAATAGTCGGCCACCCACAAAAGTGGGTCCTTGCAGGATTCGTGGAAAGCGACCTCCCATCGCTCGCGAGGGAGTATCTGTTGTACAGTCTCATTCACGGCTTCTTTAAATGCAGCTCGAGTTTTACGTGTTCCTAATGCGGCAGCAGTTATAAGCATTTTGTCCACATGGTTCGAAATACGAGGGCCTACGTGCTTCAAATGGTAATACCACGCCGTCTTGTAGAACCGATCTTCCGTGAGACGAGTCTGGGGCTGTGCTTTAGATTTTTTAAGGATCGTTGCATCTATTCGGAACGGCTGCTTAGCCAATACGGCGAAGACTTGATTTCGCACTTCTTGGAAATCCGATGTAGCATGGAGCTTGTCGCGCTCCGCTTCTCCATTAAGCGAAAGCTCACGCCTGATGTGGAGCAAGTCGTCTGCGATGCTCCAGGTTGCCGCCGTTACGGTCGTGATGATAAAATAGTCAGACGGGCC
>JBARAF010000292.1:0-7065 GCA_049791695.1 Croceibacterium sp. | reverse complement strand
CTCCTCACTGGCGCGCAGGCAGTGGGAGGCACCGCTGCCGAGCCGCAGGATCTCGACATAACCGTGCCCGAACCACCGCCCCCTGCACACTACGATCCTTATGCCGGGGCATCCCTCCGGCGGGATTAGGGCTGGTCCTAGAATCAATCAGCAAGCCCCGGTTTTCCGTCATTGCCTTGCTCCAGCTCGGCAAGGGAGGGCAGGCTTGCGCTGGGCGGATATTCAAAAGCAAGACGCATGGTTGAGCTGAATAGCCCTTCCGACACCGGCAGTCTCCCAACCAGGGCAGACCGCTATTTACAGGGTGCACAATCTTCGACAGCGTAAGCCACTATGTCAAAGCCGCTCGGCGGAGACATCCAGATCCAACGCTCACCCCAAAAGCTGGCCATTTGCAGGCCTGCATCGATCATTGCGCCGTTGCGAAAACGCACCGCTGGCCGCGAGGCCAGTGCAACCGGGCAGCAAGAACCCGCGTGCTCAATCCAGCCAGCTTCAAAAGAACGAGGCATAAATCCACATTCCCAACCCGGCCCCGGCTCCGCCCAGCAGGAGTGCGGCCTCCACATAAACCGCCCAATCGCGTTGGCCGCTATCGCCCCACATCTTCATTGGCCGGTGTGCCTTTCCAATAACGGTCCCAACGCAATGCAAATCCCGTTTGAACCATGCGGCACGATATGTCGCCGCCTTGCGGTGATTGGCACCAGGCTCCTGTCCGGCTTCCACCAGCCGGGCCGACCGAAACGCAGGTCATTATGGGCTCGATGACCAGCACAAGACCTTCGTTACTAAGTCCCTGGGGCTGTCCAATGAGTGCCACCAGGGCGTCACGAGAGACCTTGGGAATCACTGAAGGACAAGGCTGATTATTGCAGCAACGGCCGTCCCGCTCCCGCACAGGGGGGCATTGAAATGAAGCGCCGGCGGGGATGATTGTTACGACGGCTAAAATGAGAATACTCATGCGCCTCGCCTATTCGCATCCAACGCCGTCGCCATCCCTATCGAGGTGCCGCCCATAACCCGGCTGCCCTCGCCTGACCGGTGCAGCACCAGCCGCCCGTGCCTCCGTACAATTTCGAAATGCAGATTGCGGGGATCGGGCGACTTGTCGCTCTTGAGGCCTGTTTGCCGTTCTATGACAATGGTAATCGGCTGTTGTGCGATTGGTGTGACAGCCTTCTGCATTGAGCCCACCACCGTGAGCGGCGACAGGCAATGGAACCACAGCAGTGACCACGGCAATTGGGAACAATGCTGAGAATTTCATTAGAAGACCGTATCACATTTGGGCGGTCCGGAGTTGGCGAATTGCGACTTTCCTACATCGAACAAAATGTGAACATAGCAAGCCTCACCTCGAATCGGAAGCAGGCATGTCGTCCATGATCCCGGAAGCGCTGGCGGGTCTAGCTGCGCTCATTTCAGCACTCTCCGCCTTAATCTGGTCGTTAAGGCGCAAACCCTGAACACTCAAAAAGTGGCTGGCAGGGCGCTTTCAGTCGGACGGCAACTCGTCTCGACTTTGCGAAGTGACCTCGCACACCTGACATCAAGTCATAAGGATTTTGCCACTCTGTCGATGCGGCCGAGCGACGGCCCTTGGTCGAGGATCATCCAGCAAGATCCCGGCCCGTCGGGGCCATATCTTGAGGAACTTGCGTACGTTGCTCAACCGCACACATGGCTCATCTTCTGGTCCTCGGCATATTCCGCCCGTCCTCCCGCGATGTAACGGTACCATTATCGCGGCGACGTAACCTCCAAACACCCGTAAATCCGCACTACAGCTCTGCTTCGACTGCAGAGATGAGTTCCAGGATCTGTAGATCGATAATCCGACCGATCGCCAGCAGTTCGACAACATCGATCGTGCGCTCGCCGGTTTCCAGCTTGGCAATGAAGGACTGCGGACGGCCAAGGCTGTCGGCCACGGCCTGCTGGGTCAATCCCTTGGCCTTTCGAGCGGCCACGATCCGCTCGCGCAGGACCCGGTAGGGCGCTGCACGCGGATCGCGACGAAGAAGTGCCGGATTGACTTGAGCCATCTGACACTCAGAGCTAAGTCCAAAACAGGATTATCCCATTTCAGGATATATTATGACCCTCGCGGCAATTTTTTTCGCAGCGGCAACGGCGGCAGCAACGACCACATGCCCGGCATTTGTGGGGCAGAAGCCGGAGCTGGCAACCTTCGAGGACGTGCGCTCTTCACTTCCTCAAATCCCACCCAAGAATGATTTTGAATCGACCGATACCTACGTGCGCAGGCTGGCGGCGGCAGAACCGCAGGGATCGCGATCGTTCGTTCTGCGACGGACACCGAAATATGAGGGCGAAGGCTTGTCCTATGATCCTGATCGCAGGGTTCTGACGGTCTACCGCGCTGCCTTTGGTGCGGGGCGGACCAATTTCAACAATATCGGCGGTCAGGGAATGATCCGCGGAAAAGACAATTTTGCCAGCGCCATCGGGTTTGAAATAGCCACCATTGAAACAGGCCGAGACACCTACGTTGCCACCAATGGCTTTGGCGCCGAGGTCACGGTCGTGCGCGTCACGCAGCAGGTCAATGCCTTGTGGGAACGCCCGGGCAAGCAGGGAGAGGATCCATTTGAGCACATGGATTCCGGCATTGTCGCACGGATCCCTATGGAACCCGCGGTCGCCCGCGATCTGATAGAACACGGCGCGGCGGCACTGACGTTCACACCCAAGGCTCCCTATCACGCCGCAACCACAGCGCTCGTTCCCCCATCATTCAACTCGCCGCGCGAGCGGCGAGACGTGATCACCGTCCTGACAGGGGACGTGCATTGCGGCTTTTTGATCGATAGCCAAGGTGTCGTTGCCCATGCATTCACAGTGAAATAGAGAATATGCATGGATCGATGTTGCGCTGGCAGTAGCCGGAACAATTCTGCGGTTTACCCATCAGCCATTGCCCAATGCAGAAGAGCATTTATCGAGCCGTCAAACCTTATCGATTTGCGCCTAACAAGCCGGTTCGAAGCGCGGGAAAGTTGCCGGATGCTTCTTCTTGAAATCGGCGGGTAGTCGGCGGTTGATACGGTAGTATTGCCGCCGGATCTTGGCCCATCGCTCCCGGCTCTTTTCAACCGGGACGAACTCCCCTGAGCTATCGATGATTTCCTTTGCTACCATGAAGAACGCATCACGCGCCTCGTGATAAAACGTCCAGTCACGCGCCTCCTTCTCAGTGACCGGACCCACGAAAGTGAAGCTGACAGGCGAACTGATCACGATATCATCTGGGTCAGGATACTGCTTGGGCAAGGGCCTCTTCGACTTCCTCTGCAGGTCGAAAATGGGCCCCCAGTGCGCCTTGTATGCGAGCAGATCCGCAACAGCATTCTCCCGCCAGGCCTGATCTGCTTTCATTGCAGACTCATATTTCTGAAGCACCAGCTTCGCGACTTCCGGTTTGTCAATTTTTGATCGCAGCAACCGCCAGGCTCCGTCAAGGTTATCGATCGGCACGCCATCTATTTCACCGATCACCTTCCTGGCGTCCGCGAGCAGGCGCTGCTCAAACTCGTTGGGAATGGGTATCTTCGCCATGGCAGTGTTCCTCTTTCTCGGCCGTCCTTTGGGGTTGGGACAGTGTCCGGCTGGCCACTGGTGTTCTCGAGGCGGGTGGCAATACCCCACCGGAGGATTGCTCCATTCGTCTTGCGCAGCCTCGTCGTCGTCATGAAACACGAAGGGCGTGCGATGACCGGATCTGTTGCTCATCCGGGTTCCCCGCTTTTCTCACGAGCAGATTCTTCGAGTTCGGAAAAAGTCTTCCCGTCGCACAGCCGAACGGCCTCAACTCCAAAGGCTGAGTGCATTCGGCGGATGGCAACGTCGACGTATTGCGGCTCGATCTCGATGAGGTAAGCCTTGCGCTCGGCGGCGTGAGCCGCCACCATTGTACTCCCGATACCGCTGAACGGATCGAGGACGATCCCCCCGCGAGTAGTCACGTCGAGAATGGCGTCCTTCAAGAGATCGACCGGCTTGGGCGTGGCGTGTGCTTTCAGCAGTTCAACGCGTTCGCGCGTCGCCGAAGTCATTCCATCGTAATGCCAAGCGGTCGATCTGTTTCGCCCATGCTTGCCGAGCTGCACGTTGTTACGATGGGACGCCTCACCGCTACGAAAATAGACGATCTGTTCTGTTTGCGAGCGGAACAGCGACCCGTGCCCGGGTTGAGACTTCACCCAGGTGCACATCGCCCTCGGTCGATCGAACACAACCGTTCCCGCCCGCAACAGCTCGAGCAAAAAGTGGTAGCTCATAAAGAAGGCATGGAGGCTGCCGTCCTCACTTGCGGCTTTCATATCGCGCATTACTTTGGTAAGAAAGCGAGTGAACTCGTTGGGCGACATCTCGCCATGAGCAAACTGAAACTCCTTTCTGGTCTGATCACCGGAGTAGATGCTTTTCGGGATGTTGTAGGGAGCATCCACCAGGCCGAACTGCGCGCGCTGTTCGGCCATCAACAGCTTGAAGCTCGACGTCTCGAGAGAACTTGCACACAGCAGCCGATGATCTTTCCCAACCTGCCACAGGTCGCCGGGCCGGGTGATCGCGACGGCCTCATCGCAGGCGCTCAAGAGACCTGACGGATCGTCGTCGACGCTCTCAGCAAGCCTGAGCAGTCTGGTGAGCTCACCCTCTTCCATCGCCAGGGTTGCGAGCATTTCTTCACCGAGCAGCTTTTCCAGCTCACGAATTTCATCGGCGAGCAGGGCATCATCGAACTTGCCCAGATCGCTGAGCATATGCGCGTTCATCGCGTAGAGGCGAAGCTCTTCCGGGGTCATGTCCGCGACGCGCAGGACAAGGATGCTGGTCCATCCGAGCTTTATGGCTGCCAGCACGATAGCGCTGCCGCAAACCACACGGTTGTCGCGGTCGAGCAGCGGCGGCTCAACGACCCTGCCCATACGCTCCAACTGGCGAGCAGCCTCGTCGATTTGACGCGGCGGATTGATGCGCCAGCGCCGGTGCCTCAGCTTGATCGCCGACAGCTCGATTTCTTCAAGTGAATGGGAGTTATACCGCACCACATGGCTCCTTCTTGAAAGAACGATCCGTGGTGGGATGACTGTGGGTTAGCTCAACCGGGACCGGGTTTCAAGGAACTAAAGAGCGCAACTTTCACTGGGGCTCTCCCAAGCTAGCGCCGATTCCTGACATTTCGGGCCGGATTCGCAGTCAGTATTTCTGCGTTATCGCGGATTATCGCCCAATTATCGCGTGTTTTCACCTCTGCTCTACGTCACTAACCGCGGGGGGATCTACGCAACCTCCTCAAATATCGAGCCAATCCAACTTCATGGGCCTGAATGGACGCGGGCATGCCCAGACAAAGACGCCAAAAACAGGGAATTTCCGCGATTTCGCTCTGGAGACAGGTTCGCTGAGGACTGCGTCGCGCACCAGACAGTCCTTGGGGCTTATCCAGAAATGATCAGTCTACTGGACTGACCGCGAAAACCCCGCGGTTCTGCGGGAAATCTGTGCTGCCGCGCCCGAGCACGCAGTCAGAGACTGCCCAGGCGACATGCCGATTGCTGCTCTAAACGAATTGCATGCGACCGCCCCTCGCGCGGATGCGCGTTGTTGCAGTCGCAGCAGGGTTTTTCAGCCCGGTACGGCTGCACACTGTCGGGATCGTCGCAGACGCCATCGGCGTAACACCGCGGCACCTGCAACGCGCCTTCATGGACAGCGGCCTGACCCCGCGCCAGTTCATCCTGGACCAGCGGCTGGCAGAAGCAGCACGCCTGCTGTCCCGATCCAGGGGTGCTGAAGCGGAACGGATCATCGACATCGCCTTCTCGGTCGGTTTCAACGATGCGAGCCACTTCACGCGCGCCTTCGTGCAGAAATTCGGCTGCGCGCCCAGTGTCTATCGCGGCAATGCAGGCAGGACTGAGGCCGGTTGAGCCGGGCCCACGCCAGCTAGCCAACCACCCGCTGGAACATCCAGAAACTGGCGAGGATGCCGACGCCGTATCCGGCAAGGCGCGGAACCTGTACCGATGCGGTGGCCCGTGCGGGGATGCGATGGGCCAGGGCCAGCATTGCCATGACCGCCGCGGCAAACATCACCTGCCCCAGTTCAATGCCAATGTTGAAGGCCAGCAGGGACGCCAGCAGATTGTCCTGCGGCAAGCCGACGTCCCGCAGGACCGCCGCAAAGCCGAAACCGTGCAACAGGCCGAACGCGCTGGCGACGACGACGGGCTTGCGCCAGGTGAGCGTGTCGCGCGGGCCCTTGGCGATCTCGACCGCGAGGAACACGATCGACAAGGCAATCACCCCTTCGATCGCGCGGATCGGCAGGTGCACCAGGTCCAGCGCGGCCAGTGCAAGGGTGACCGAATGGGCCAGGGTAAAGCCGGTAATGGTCGTCAGTACCCGGCGCGGCGTGCCAGCAATGAAGATCAGCCCGGCCACGAACAACAGATGATCGACCCCGGCCCAGATGTGTTCGATCCCCAGCACCAGGAAATCGACGAAGCCGTCGCTTGCGTCGCCCGGCGCGGGAAGGGTGATGGCAGTGTCCTGCGGCTGCAGCAGCAAGGTATCCGCATCGGCAGCGGCGTTTTCGCGATAACGGACGATCGTGGCCAGGTTCGGATTTGCCGCGGGATAGCGGATCGCCACCGGCTTGCCGATCAGGCCCTGCGGGCACTGCCACCGCTCTTCCGCCCAGGTTCCGAGCGGATCGGCCCAGTCGCGCCGCTGGGCGCCAGTATTGCAGGCGGCGCCCGGCAAAAGCGCGGGTAAATGGCGTGCAGCCACGTTCACGGGGATTTTCCACGTTACCCGGAAAGCGCCCTGCCCCTCGCCAACGATGGTGACCGTCAGCGGCTGGTTATCGTCGGCGCGCGCGGGCGTTCCGAACAGCGCCAGCAGGGCAAAAGCCAGAAGCAGGCGCATCATTGCCCCGCTCTGTCCGCCGTCTTGATGGTGTAGCGGCGCAGCAGGCCATCCAGCGCGGCATCGGCGGCCTCCTGGCGCTTCGCCGCCAGGGCATCTTCC
>JBARAF010000291.1:0-7287 GCA_049791695.1 Croceibacterium sp. | reverse complement strand
CAACTCGTCGGGCGGGGCCGTGCCGCTGCCGCGCAAGGCACCGCAGACCTACGAGGAACGCACCGCGCTGTTGCGCCGGATGGTAGAGGCTCGGCCAGATCGGGCCAACCCGTTCACCGCCCGCAAGGCGCGGGCACGCCGGGCAAAGCTGATCCTGCAATCGCTGGATCACGATTTCGCCGATCGCGATCCGCTGTTCGATACCAGCGATTATCCGCAGAACTGGCCGCTGGTTGCCCGTCGCAAGTACGCCACTGCTGCCTGAACCCCCAAGGACAGCAGGGCAGAGGGGCAGTCGCGCAGTGCGGCCGCCCCTCTAACTCTGTCAGCCGTGGATTCAGGCGCGCGGGACGCAGCTCCAGCTGGCCGGATCGTTGGGTTCCCCGGCGCCCTTGTATTGGGCGACACGCGGCCAGGCGCAGTGCGGGCGTTTCAGTTCGCTGCCCGTCTTGGTCCCCACCAGCACTTCGGGTGCCCGGCCGGTGTGCTCCCAGCTATCGAGCGCGTCGAGCAGTTCGATCTGGTCCGCACCCGGCCCGCCGCGGCAGTGTTCCACCCCCGGCAACAGGAAATAGCGCAGCTGGGTGCTGGCGGCGGCATTCCGGGCCAGCACGGCGCTGTTGTAATCGTTGGTGCCGATCGGGCTGGGGCCGGGGTCGTTTTCGCCATGCCACAGGATCAGTTTGCCGCCGCGGCTGAAGAAGGCGGACAGGTCCGGATTCTTGGCTTCATACATGGCAGCAAAGGCGCTGGAACGAACCTGCGGCACGTCCACGTTGGGATCGAACTGGCCAAAATTGACCGCACGATCCCCGAACAGCAGCTTCGACAGGCCCATCAGCCCGCCGCCGCCGGTGGCATCGTTACCCTTGCCGTCGGTGCCGACGAACAGGCTCCAGCCGGTTTCGCCGCCGGGGCTCATCGGGAACATCGCCCACTGGCCGTCGCTCGATTTGATGCCCGTATAGACGGAGCGCAACGAGGTTACCTGGGCCGGGGACAGGCAGCTGGCGGTCTTGGCGCCGGAGCATTGCAGCACTGCCGGATCGAAGTTGCAGGCGCGGGGATTGCCGATCAGGCCATCTTTCAGGCCGTCAGTGGCGTCGCACTGCGCCAGCGCGGCGTCCTTCGCCAGTTGCAGGTCGGCAGCGGAAAAACCGCCCGCGCCATTGCCACGGGCAAAGGTGTTGTTGCGCAGCACCGCGCTGGTCTGCACCTGCAGGGTATAGACCGGGGCCCCGGCGCTGATCGCGTCATAGTCCGCCGGGAACCGCTGCGCTTCCATCAGCGCCATCCGCCCGCCGGTGGAACAACCCTGGAAATAGGCCTTTTGCGGTGCGCGGCTGTAATGGGCGGTGGCCAGTTTCTTGCCCGCCACGGTCATTTCATGGATCGCGCGCCAGGCGAAATCGGTCGCAGCTTCGGGATTGGCGGCCCAGGCATTGTCCCACGGACTGGTGCCGGGGTGGCCGCCATCGGTTTGCAGCGTGGCGTAGCCCTTCTTCAGCCCTTCGGACGCGGCCATCAGGGTCACGTTGCCGGCCCAGCCGCCACCACCGATGCCCAGCACCTTGCCGTTCCAGTCCGCCGGCAGGCGATAGACGACGCCGATGCTGGAGCCCGCTGCCGGGGCCAGCGTGGCCTTGACCTCGCAGAAGGCGGGCAGGCCGTCCGTGGCGGCAATCCAGGTGCCGCTGGCGTCCCTTGCGCCCAGCGCATTGGCCTGCACGGCGGCGCAGGCTTCCGGCCCGGCGGCAACTTTCGGTGCTTCCACCGGAGCCTGGGTGGCGCAACCCGCCACCAGCGCGCCCAGCGCGACAGTTGTCAGAAACCTCATGCTATCCTCCCACGGATGTTGGTCAGGCCAGATTGAGTCCGGTCACCTGCCAGCCATCCTTGCCCTTGGCGTAACTGGTCTGCAACACCCGGCTTTCGCTGTGCCGGTGGCTGCCGTGCCCTTGCAGGCGGGCCATCTGTTCAAGCGTGCTGTCGCCATCGAAGCTGGTTTCCAGTTCCACGGTGCAGGTGCAGCGGCTGTGGGCGGTCAGTCCGTCTGCCGCGATGTCGAACATGGTGTCGTGCGCCATGTCCTCTGAAATGGCCCGCAGCCCAGCATCCAGTTGCACGGCATCGGCCGGGATGCGAAGTTCCGCGCAGTCATCCGAACCGTTGAGCTTCTTCAGCACTTGCCGCTGCAAGCCTTCGATCGCCCGTTCGTCTTCCAGCCGGGCCAGTTTTGCGCGGGCGCCATCGTCCGCCAGCGCGGCGACCGGGGCAAGTGCGGCCAGCGGCGCGGCGACCATTGCGCCCGATTTCAGGAACGACCGGCGGCTGGCCCGCATGTCCGCGTTCATGTCCTTGCTCATGCCTTTTCTCCGAAGAACCGATCGACATCGAACTTGCCCGCGTGGCGGGCGATCCCGGCCACCGCGCTCATCGACAGGCCGCCCTTTGCGCCCATGTGATAGCCGATTCCGGCATCGTGCATGGTGCGCATGTTGATCAGGATCGTGCCCAGGGTGCCGTTGCAGGCCTCTTCCTGCCAGCGCGCAAAATACAGCTGGTCGCGGATCTTGATGAAATCGCCGCTGCCGCTCCATTCAGTGCCGAAATGGCCGGTCGGGGTGGGGATCACCCAACTGACCGTGTTGGGCGTGGAATAGACGTGCATCGAATTGAGGCCGGGGGAATATTCCCAGGTGAAGGCCCGGCCCAGCAGATCGCGGGTGCGCTGGTGGCGTCCTTTGCCGGGATCCGGAATCCCGGTGCCGACCAGCTTGCCGAACAACGTTTCCGCCCCGGCCTCGTTGGCGATGTAGGGGGTGTTGAGATAGCCGCGAAAAGCCGTGGCCATGCCATTGTCCAGATCGACCACCACGATATGCCCGTCATGGTCGGGCGTGCCTTCCAGCAGGTGGCCGAAAATGAACACGCCGGGCGCCGTGTGCCAGGCGTTGTAGCGGGCAGAGCGGAACGCGCCCGAACCATCCTTGCGCCATTGCAACTGGTCGGCACTGTCGAAGCGGTATTCCATCACCGGCCCGCCGTCATAACGGACAGTGAACACCTTGCCCGCCAGATCCGGTGTGATGGGCAGGGCATTGCCGGCCATCGGGCTGGGTTTGCTGAACACCTCGGTCTTCTGCGCGGCAACCGCGCTGACTTCCGCCGGAGTCATCTTGTCCATCGTCGCCAGCGGGCGATAGACGCGCCGTTCGCCCTTCTTGCCATCGGCGATCTTCAGCGGTTCGGCACTGAAATCGCCGAACTTCTCGAACCGGGCCAGCTGGCCGAGCCATTCACCGGTGCCCCGGAACATCGCGAATTCCAGTTCATCAGCGCCGTTGAAGCCCAGCCGCAGGCCGACTTGCTGCAACCGGTTCACGTCCATCACGGTCAGGTGCAGCAGCCCGGAAAATTCGCTTTCCGTGCGGGTGTAGGCGTAAATGTCTTCGGTAAGCTGGATGTAGTCGGACGGGGCGGAATAGCCGCGACCTTCCTTCAGCCGGTCCAGTTCCACCCAGTGGCTGTAAGCGACGGAGGGGTAGTAATCGATGGTGCGATTGCCGCTGTCTTCCGCCCACATGAAGGCGCGGCCTTCCAGCCGCAGGGTTGGCTTGTGCCGGTCTGCCGGGGGTGCGCTGTTGCCGTTGTCGACATAGCCATGCCAGATCGCCCGGTTCACTTCCCGCGCCTTGGGGGCAGGGCCGCCGCCGAACCACAGTTCGAACACGGTGGCGAGGTTGCTTGTGCGGTCCCACGCCACGGCCCAGCCTTGGCGGGTGCCCGGCACCAGGTGGGCGATCAGCGTCACAAGGTCCAGGCTCAGTGCACCGTAACCGCTTTCGGCATCGTTGAAGTACACCCGCCCGTTGTCGCGGAACTGCCAGGTCAGGGTGCCTGCGCCATCGGTGACAACGCGCAGCACGGTGCCGGCCAGGTCACGTTCCAGCGCGCCCTTGCTGGATGGGCCGCGCTGTGCCGCTGGGGCCAGCTTTGTCGCGATCTGCGCCTCGCTCAGGTCCGTATATGGATACCGGAACAACGGCACGTCGGGATATGCCTGCAAGGCCATATCCGCACTCTCCCCCAATTATTGTTGGCCACATCCTGCCACAGCGGACGGCAGGTGCAACGGGGATTGTTGAAGTAGTGAACCATTCTGGCGCGAACGGATTACGCGGAACACTTGCCACGGGGGCCTGCATCCGCAAAAGCGCCTGCATGTTTGATGAAGCACTGACCTCTGCCGCCCGCGTGTCCAAGGCCTGGCCGTTCCAGGAGGCGATGAAGCTCGTCAAACGCTACCCCGATGGCAAGCCCGGCGCAGCGCCGGTGCTGTTCGAAACCGGCTATGGCCCCAGCGGCCTGCCGCACATCGGCACTTTCCAGGAAGTGTTGCGGACCACGCTGGTGCGCCGCGCTTATGAAATTGTCTCCGGCGGCGCGCCCACGCGGCTGGTCGCCTTCAGCGATGACATGGACGGCCTGCGCAAGGTGCCGGACAACGTGCCCAACAAGGCCGTGCTGGAAGCCAACCTGCACAAGCCGCTGAGCCGTATCCCCGATCCGTTCGGCAAGTTTGAAAGCTTCGCCCACCACAACAACGCGATGCTGCGCGAATTCCTCGATCGCTTCGGCTTCGATTATGAGTTCGTTTCCGCCGCCGACCGGTACAATTCCGGCGCCTTCGACGATGCCTTGCGCGGCGTGCTGCGCCATTACCAGGGCATCATGGACATCATGCTGCCCACATTGCGGGAAGAACGGCGCAAGACCTATTCCCCGGTGCTGCCGGTCAGCCCGACCAGCGGCGCGGTGTTGCAGGTGCCGATCGAGGTGGTCGATGCCGAACAGGGCCTGATCCGGTTCGAAGATGACGGCCAGGTGATCGAGCAATCGATCTTTGGCGGGCAGGCCAAGCTGCAGTGGAAGGTCGACTGGGCGATGCGCTGGTATGCGCTCGGCGTCGATTACGAAATGTGCGGCAAAGACCTGACCGACAGCCTGACCCAGTCTGGCCGGATCGTGCAGGTGCTCGGCGGCCGCCGTCCGGAAGGGCTGATTTACGAACTGTTCCTCGACGAAAATGGCGAGAAGATCTCCAAGTCAAAGGGCAACGGCCTGACGATCGAGGAATGGCTGACTTACGGCACGCCCGAAAGCCTGTCGTTCTACCTGTTCCGCGAACCCAAGAGCGCCAAGAGCCTGCACGTGGGCGTGGTCCCGCGCGCGGTGGACGAATACTGGCAGTTCCGCGCCAAGATCCCTGAACAGCCGGTTGAACAGCAGCTGGGCAACGCCGCGTGGCACCTGCTGCGCATCAATGGCTATCAGGGTGGGGACGGGGATACGCTGCCGGTCAGCTATGGCCTGCTGCTCAACCTGGTTGGCGTGCTGGGGGCCAATGCCACGCACGCGCAGGTGTGGAATTACCTCGGCAATTACATGCACGATCTGAACCCGGCCCATCACAAGGAGCTGGAGGCGCTGATCGACCGGGCGCTGGCCTATAACCGCGATTTCGTGGCCAACACCCTGGTGCGCCGCGCGCCTGCGGCCAACGAAGCGGAAGCGCTGAAGGCGCTGGACGAGGCGCTGGCCGGTTTCGACGAGGAAACTACCGCAGAAGACCTGCAGACCGCCGTTTACGAGATCGGCAAGCAGGAACAGTTCGCATTCGAAAGCCTGCGGGACTGGTTCAAGGCGCTTTACGAAACCCTACTGGGCAGTTCCGCCGGGCCGCGCATGGGCAGCTTCATCGCGTTGTATGGCGTGGCCAACACCCGGCGGCTGATTGCGGAAGCGCTGGCGAAATAATGGTAACTCCCTTGCTCCCGAAAGGGGGCAGGGGGTCAGTACCAGCGCCGGGCGCGGTACCATTTGGTGATGACGTATTTCGTGCCTTTCACCACCGGGGTTCCGGCGTGGATGGTCCACGGGTTGACGATGCCCTCTAGCGTGGTGTTGTTCCACATCAGCAAGGTGCCCTGGCGCGGTTCGAACGACAGGCCGAGGTGGGGGAAATCGGTTTCCCCGCCTTCTTCCACCACATTGAGATAGGCCATGGCGGTAAAGACCCGCTGGCCGCCGCGATTCTTTTCCTGTTCCCAGTATGGCGTGCCGGGCGGGAACCAGTCGCTGTGCGGCTTGAACTGCTGCCCGGGCATATAGCGCTGGCCCTGGATGGTTTCGCCGTGGCGTGGGTCCATGCCCAGGAAATCGTCGATCTTGCGCTGCATCTGCTTCACGAACGGATCGTTCGGATCCATGTCGCCGGAATAGCTGGTGCGGTACCCGGTTTCATAAGCGACATCGAAGGCCTTGCTCGGCTTGGCCGAAGCTTCGATCAGCGCGATCATGCGTTCGCATTCTTCCGGACTGAAGAACTTGCCAACGGCGTAGAGTTCGGCCCGCCCACCGGTTTCGACGTGGTAGACAGCGGGGTTGCGGGCAATCCGTTCGCGCACCTTGCGGCCGGTGCGGGCGAGGCGGGATTTGTCGGTTTCGTCACCGGGAACGTAAGTCAGGGGATCCATCGCGTCACGATTACCTTTGCCGCCTCAAACGGCAAGAGCCTCCGGCCCGAAAGCCGGAGGCTCCGCCTTCCCCGCGCCACTCACGCGGGAAAATGGGTCACCAGAAGAAGTCGTAGATCACGTCCACCACTTCGCCGCTGTAGATATCGACCAGCAGCACGTCGTCGTAATAGCGGACCCAGCGATAGGGGCCGTAAACTTCCGGCAGGCGGTACTGCCACGGATCGTTGATCCAGTACCGGTTGGAATAGAACAGCGATTGCAGGACTACCCCGATGCCCATGCGGCGGTAGGAATAGCTGCGATAGGGCGAATAATAGATGCCCAGGTTGAACGTGGACCGGTTGCTGCGGCGGTAGCTGTTCCAGTCATACCGGCGATCCTGGCGCCAGGTGCGGTTCCACTGGCGGTCGTCGCCCCGGCGGCCATCGCGATACTGGTACTGGTCACGGTTCTGGCTCCAGCTGCCGCCACGGCTGCCATCGCGATAGCCGTCACGGGATTCGGTCCGGCCATCCCGGCGGCCATCCCGGGCGGCGTCACGCCGGTAATCGTCACGCCGGTAATCGTTCCGGTCGCCGCTCTGGCCCCATGTCTGGCCTCCGCTCTGGCCTCCGCTCTGGCCTCCGCGCTGGCGATCATCACGCCGCACTTCGCCGCCCTGGTTGCGATCACCGCGCCAGGTGGGTTGCTGGGTCTGCGTTTGCTGGGGGACTGGGCGTTGCGCGCGTTCTGGCCGCTGCTGTTG
>JBARAF010000290.1:0-8845 GCA_049791695.1 Croceibacterium sp. | reverse complement strand
CAATTGGCGAAGGCAGCATCACCCCATGCAGAAGATCAAGGTCGCAAATCCGGTTGTCGAGATCGACGGCGACGAAATGACGCGGATCATCTGGCAGTGGATCCGCGAACGGCTGATCCTGCCCTATCTCGACATCGACCTGAAGTATTACGACCTCTCGGTGCAAAGGCGCGACGAGACGGACGATCAGATCACCATCGATTCGGCCAATGCGATCAAGCAGTATGGCGTGGGCGTGAAGTGCGCCACCATCACCCCGGACGAAGCGCGGGTGGAAGAATTCAACCTCAAGTCCATGTGGAAGAGCCCGAACGGCACGATCCGCAACATCTTGGGCGGCGTGGTTTTCCGCGAACCGATCGTGATTTCCAACGTCCCCCGGCTGATCCCCGGCTGGACTGACCCCATTGTGGTCGGCCGCCATGCCTTTGGCGATCAGTACCGTGCGACCGATTTCGTCGTCCCCGGCCCGGGCAAGCTGCGCCTCGTGTTCGAAGGTGACGATGGCCAGGTGATCGACCGTGAAGTGTTCACCTACCCCAGCGGTGGCGTCGCCATGGCGATGTACAACCTGGACGATTCGATCCGCGATTTCGCCCGCGCCTCGCTCAACTACGGGCTCAACCTTGGCTGGCCGGTGTACCTGTCGACCAAGAACACGATCCTCAAGTACTACGATGGCCGCTTCAAGGACCTGTTCCAGGAAGTGTACGAAAACGAAGGCTTCAAGGAAAAGTTCGCCGAAGCTGGCATCGTTTACGAACACCGCCTGATCGACGACATGGTCGCGTCCGCGCTGAAGTGGAGCGGCAAGTTCGTCTGGGCCTGCAAGAACTATGACGGCGACGTGCAGTCTGACCAGGTCGCGCAGGGCTTTGGCAGCCTGGGCCTGATGACTTCCGTGCTGACCACGCCCGACGGCAAGACGGTTGAAGCCGAAGCGGCCCACGGCACTGTCACCCGCCACTTCCGCCAGCACGAACAGGGCAAGGCGACCAGCACCAACCCGATCGCCAGCATCTTCGCCTGGACCCGCGGGCTGATCTATCGCGGTCGCTTCGACAACACGCCCGATGTGGTGAAGTTCGCCGAAACGCTGGAACGCGTCTGCATCGAAACCGTGGAAAGCGGCAAGATGACCAAGGATCTGGCACTGCTGATCGGCCCCGATCAGGCCTGGATGACCACGGAACAGTTCTTCGAGGCGATCGTGCAGAACCTCGAACAGGAAATGGCCACCTGGGCCTGAACGCCCTGAGCTTCGGCTGACAGGAAAGGGCCCCTTCCCATCACGGGACGGGGCCTTTTCTATGCCTGCGGGCTACGCACCCGTTCGCGCCGTAAGCCCTGCCCGATGATCCGCCCCGGGATACGCCGCAGCAGCGGCACCGCGTCCAGCAGGCGCACCTGCCAGGGCGCGCGGGTAATCGGCTTGCCCGACAGGACTGTGCCAATCACCCGGTCCTGCACCGCCTTCTGCCCGGCCTGGATCACCCGCGTCGGCCACAACCGCCGGTCCTGCACCCGGTGCAGCAGCGGATCGGCCTCCGCCCCCCGGGCCAGCGGCCCCGCCAGCACGTTCGCAGCTGCCACGGCATCCTGGATCGCGAGGTTAATGCCGATTCCCCCGATCGGGCTCATCGCGTGGGCAGCATCGCCAATGGCCAGCAGGCCCGGCCGGTGCCAGCAATCCAGCCGGTCGAGCGCGACTGACAGCAGGTGCATGTCGTCATTGGTGTCCAGCCCGCCCCGATCCCCCAGGTCCAGTTCCGGAAACAGCGCCTGCATCTCACCGCGAACCCAGCCAATGCCGCGCTGCCTGACCACCTCGACAGTGCCTTTGGGGATGATGAAGGCTGCCTGCCAATAGGTCTGCCGGTCAATCAGCACCGCCATGCGCCCGGTCTCGATCGCCCCGCGCAGCGCGGCCCCGGGGTCATCGGTCTTGGCAACGCGGAACCACAGCACGTCCATCGGCGCGCCCAGCTGGGTCACCGGCAGCGCCCCCTGCTGGCGCACCAGCGATCCGCGGCCGTCCGCCATGATCACCAGCTTGCCCGCCCGCATGGTGCGCCCGTCGGCCAGGGTCAGGCCGGTTATCCGCCCGGCTTCCTCCAGAAAGCCAGTCGCTCCGGCGTTCATCGCCAGTTCGAAAGTCGGAAAGGCCGCTGCCTCGTCACGCAGGAAGTCGAGGAACTCCCATTGCGGCATCATCGCGATGAACGGGGCCGGGCTATGCAGGTGCGACAAGTCGCCGATCCGATAATCCCTCCCGGCAATCCGCCCTTCCGCCCGGTCGATCCGGTTGTGCGGTCGTTGCAGGAACCGGCCGAGCATCCCTAACTGGTAGAGCACTTCCATCGTGGACGGATGGACGGTGTCACCGCGGAAATCGCGGAAGAAATCGGCGTGCTTTTCCAGTACCCGCACCCGCACCCCGGCCCGCGCAAACAACAGCCCGGCCATCATCCCGGCCGGACCGCCCCCGCAAATGATCACATCCGGCGTGGCCGATGACGGCACGGGCCGATTGTGCATTGCGGCAATCATTGCGCGTCTGACATAGAGGCGGGATGCATGGTGCAACTTCCATTTCACCGATGATGTCCGATGCGCTGGTGATACTCGGCGCGGCGGGTATCGTCATCCCGGTCTTTGCCCGTTTCCGCATTACCCCTGTCATCGGCTTCATCCTGGTCGGCCTGCTGGTCGGTCCGTTCGGATTGGGGCGCCTGGTCGCCGATGTGCCGTGGCTCTATTTCATCACAATTTCCGATTCCGCCGGATTGGCGCCGTTTGCAGAATTCGGCATCGTGCTGCTGCTGTTCACCATCGGGCTGGAACTCAGCTTCAACCGGCTTTGGTCAATGCGGCGGCTGGTGTTTGGGCTGGGTGCGCTGGAATTGCTGATCAGTGGCGTGTTGCTGGCAGGCGCGCTGGTGGCGCTGGGCCAGCCGTGGGGCGGCGCAGCGGCACTGGGTCTGGCGCTGGCCCTGTCCTCCACCGCGCTGGTGCTGCCGATTTCGGGCACCCAGAGCCCGGTGGGCAAGGCCGCGCTGGCGATGTTGCTGTTCGAAGATATCGCACTCGTGCCGATCATCTTCATCCTCGGTGCGCTGGGGCCCCATGCCCAGGGGGATGGCCTTTCCGGCCTGATGGGCACGCTGGTGGCTGGCACGCTGGTGGTCGGGGTGATGATGATCGCCGGACGCTTCGCCCTGCCGGTGCTGTTTGCGCAAGCCGCCCGTACCAAGAGCCCGGAACTGTTCCTGGCCGCATCGTTGCTGGTGGTCATTGGGGCCAGCCTGGCAACTTCGATGGTCGGCCTGTCCCCGATTGTCGGCGCGCTGCTGGCCGGGCTGTTGATTGCAGAAACCGAATACCACACGGAAATTGAAACGATTATCCTGCCGTTCAAGGGCCTGGCCCTGGGCGTGTTCCTGATCACCGTGGGCATGAGCATCGACGTTGCGGTGATCTGGCGTGATCTCGGGCTGATTGCCGCCGCCGTTGTGGGTGTGCTGTGCCTGAAGGCGCTGGTAACGGCCATGCTGCTGCGGATGATGGGTGCGCGGGCAGGTACCAGCACCGAAACCGGAATCCTGATGGCCAGCCCATCGGAAACCACCCTGATCGTGCTGACCGCTGCCACCGGCGCACTGCTGGTTGATGCCGAAACGGCGCAATTCTGGCAGATCGTCACAGCCATCGGCCTCACCGTCACCCCACTGCTGGCCATGCTAGGGCGCCATGTGGGCAAGCGGATGGACCAGGTGGCGGTAATCACCGACCGCGAGGAAATCGAAGTGACCGATCCGCGCGTGATCGTGGTCGGCTGTGGCCGCGTGGGGCAACTGGTGGCGCAGATGCTCGAACGCCATGGCAAGGATTACGTCTCGCTCGATCCCGATGCGGACCTGGTCGACCGTTGCAAGCGTGAAGGATACCACGCGGTGTTTGGCAATGCCTCTCGCATGGACGTGCTGGAACGGCTGGGCATCGATCGCGCCCCGGCAGTGATCCTGACCATGGACGAACCGGTGCTGGCCCAGCGGCTGACCCGCAAGCTGCGCTCTGCCTACCCCGCCCTGCCTATAATCGCCCGCGCCCGCGATCCGAACCATGCGGCGGAACTGTACCGCGCCGGGGCCAGTACCGCCGTGCCTGAAACACTGGAAAGCTCACTGCAACTGTCAGAGGCCGTGCTGGTCGATCTGGGCGTTGCCATGGGCCCGGTGATCGCCAGCATTCATGAAAAGCGCGACGAATTCCGCGTGCGAATCATGGAAGGCGCAGACCTGAACGAAAAGCCGAAGCTACGCACCAGCACGACGAACAGCTGAAACTGTTATCCGGTCAGGCCGTTGTTCTCCCATCAGGAGAATGACGATGAGCCATCCCAAAGACACCGCCGACCACACGCCCAAAGGGCAGGCAAGTGAAGCACACGGTTCCATCAAGGGGCCGCAGGTGACCGACCGCATGATGCGCGAAAAAGACCTCGCGCGCGGATCGGAAACCGACACGCGCGGTTCGTCGCGCGGGCGAATCTGAGCGCGAACGCGATCAGCCCGCTAGAGCGGCCCTGACAGCAGCGATGGCCGCGTCGGCCTGATCGCCGTCAGGGCCGCCACCCTGGGCCATGTCCGGACGACCACCGCCGCCCTTGCCACCCAGCAGCTCCACCCCGGTGCGGACGAAGTCCACGGCACTAAACCGGCTCGTCAGATCGTCGGTAACCGCCACGGCAAACGCCGCACGGCCATCGTTGACGGCCACGATCGCGGCGACGCCGCTGCCCATCCGCTGCTTGGCAGCATCGAGAAGGCCGCGCAGTTCCTTTGCATCCATGCCCTGTAGGACCTGGCCGGAGAACTTGACCCCGTTCACTTCCTCGTCCGCCGCCGCGGCGGAACCGCCGCCACCGCCCAGTGCGAGGGCCTTCTTCGCTTCGGCCAGTTCGCGTTCCAACCGCTTGCGTTCATCCATCAGCGCGGTCACCCGCGCTTCGACATCTTCCGGCCCGGTGCGCATCGCAGCAGCCACGGCCTTGAGCGATTCCTCGCGGCCGACCAGCCACTGGCGTGCTGCCTCACCCGTAAGGGCCTCGATCCGGCGCACACCACTCGACACCGCGCCTTCGGACACGATCCGCAGCAGGCCGATATCGCCGGTGGCGCGCACGTGGGTGCCGCCGCACAATTCGACGGAATAGCTGCGCGCCCCATCGCTGCGCCCCATGGACAACACGCGCACTTCGTCGCCGTACTTTTCGCCGAACAGCGCCATGGCTCCGGCCTCGATGGCGTCGTCCGGGCTCATCAGGCGGGTGCTGACTTGTTCGTTGGCGCGAATTTCCGCGTTCACTTCCGCTTCGATCGCTGCCACTTCCTCGGCCGACAGCGGCTTGTTGTGCGCAAAATCGAAGCGCAGCCGCTCTGCCGCCACCAGCGAGCCCTTCTGCGTCACGTGGTCACCCAGGTGATGACGCAGCGCGGCGTGGAGCAAGTGGGTGGCGGAATGGTTGGCGCGGATCGCATCGCGGCGTTCCACGTCGATCTGCAATTGCACGGCATCGCCCACGGCAATGCTGCCGCTGGTAACCTTGCCCTGGTGGGCGTGCAGCCGGCCGAGCGGCTTGGCGGTATCGGACACCTGCACCAGCAGGCCGCCATCGCCCTTGATCGTCCCGGCATCGCCGGTCTGGCCACCGCTTTCGCCATAGAACGGGGTCTGGTTGACCAGCACGGTCACCTCTGCCCCGGCTTCTGCGCGATCCACTTCCTTGCCATCCACCACCAGCGCAACCACGCGGCCTTCGCCGCCGGTGGAGGTGTAGCCGGTGAATTCGGTCGCGCCTTCGCGTTCGGCAATGTCGAACCACAGTTCGCCGTCAGCAGCTTGCCCGCTGCCCTTCCAGGCGGCGCGGGCGGCGGCTTTCTGCTGCGCCATGGCCGCGTCGAAACCGGCCCGGTCCACCCCGATTCCCCGATCGCGCAACGCGTCTTCCGTCAGATCGTAGGGGAAGCCGAAAGTGTCATACAGGCGGAAGGCAGTTTCACCCGGCAGGCTGTCACCGGTGCCCATCGTTCCGGTCGCTTCGTCCAGCAGCCGCAGGCCATTGGCCAGAGTGCGGCGGAACTGCACTTCTTCGCGCTGCAGAGTTTCTTCGATCAGCGACTGGGCGCGACCCAGTTCCGGATAGGCCTGGCCCATTTCCGCCACCAGAGCGGGCACCAGGCGATGCATCAACGGGTCTTTCGCGCCCAGCAGGCGCGCATGGCGCATGGCCCGGCGCATGATCCGGCGCAGCACGTAGCCCCGCCCTTCATTGCTGGGCAGTACGCCATCGGCCAGCAGGAAGCTGGTTGACCGCAAATGGTCCGCAATCACCCGGTGGCTGGCGCGCTGGTCCCCTTCCGCGCCGACGCCGGTCAGGTTTTCAGAGGCCGCGATCAGCGCCTTGAAAGTGTCGGTATCGTAATTGTCGTGCACGCCCTGCAGCACTGCGGCGATGCGTTCCAGGCCCATGCCGGTATCGATGCTGGGCCGGGGCAGTTCACCCACGATTTCGCCGGCGGCCTGTTCGTACTGCATGAACACCAGGTTCCACACTTCCACGAACCGGTCGCCGTCTTCATCCGGGCTGCCCGGGGGGCCACCAAAGATGTGATCGCCGTGGTCATAGAAGATTTCGGAACAAGGGCCGCAGGGGCCATCATCGCCCATCGCCCAGAAATTGTCCTTTGTCGGAATGCGGATAATCCGTTCTTCCGGCAGTCCGGCAATCTTGCGCCACAGGTCGAACGCCTCGTCATCGGTGTGATAGACGGTGGCGGTCAGCCGGTCGGCCGGGATGCCCCATTCCTTGGTCAGCAGGGTCCAGGCGTGGGTGATCGCCTGTTCCTTGAAATAGTCGCCGAACGAGAAATTCCCCAGCATTTCAAAGAACGTGTGGTGCCGGGCGGTATAGCCAACATTGTCCAGGTCGTTGTGCTTGCCCCCGGCGCGGACGCATTTCTGGCTGCTGGTCGCACGGGGCGGTTCCGGCGGCGTTTCCAGACCGGTGAACACGTTCTTGAACGGCACCATCCCGGCGTTGACGAACATCAGCGTCGGATCGTTGTACGGCACCAGCGGTGCCGACGGCACCATGGTGTGGCCCTGGGCAGCAAAGAATTCGAGGAAGCTGCGGCGGATATCGTTGGTCGATTGCATGGGCCAGCGAATTAGGGCGCGGGAACCCGCCCGACAAGCGGATTAAACCGCAAACGGCGATTGTAAGGGCCGATCATCCCCAGCATCGTTACGCGCGGCGGGCTGAAACGATCCAGGCAGCCGCGCGCAAGGCCACGATCCCGTCGCTGCGATGCCTTTCGGCCAGTGCGCGCAAATCCTGCCGGAACGAATCCAGTTGCTCCCGATCCAGATCGCGCTGGGCCCGCGCAGCGGGGCCAATCGCCTGGAAATAGGCCATAGCTTCTGCCACCGGATCATCCCCTGCACCGGCGATCATTGCAAAATCGAAAGGCTCCATTGCCACGTCCGTCCATCCGGCGGTGCGCAGAATCACCTCAACCCGAGCAGGATCGGCAAAGGCGAACGGCCCCGGCGCCAGTGGATCGGCCGGTTCAGCAGGCGGCGGCAGCAGGCGGGCGACCTCGGTCATGAACGGATTGTGCGACGGGTCGCGGAAGCAGGAAAACAGCAGGCCCGCCCCCGGCGCGGCGACTTCGGCCAAATGGGTGAAGGCGGCCACCGGATCGGCGAAGAACATCACCCCGTGGCGGGAAACCAGCAGATCCGGTGAAGGGCCGTCTGGTTGCCAGGTGGCGGCGTCAGCTTCGATAAAAGTGGCACTGGGTAAGTGTTCGCCGCGGGTGCGAGCCGCCTCGATCAGTGCCGGGGAAATGTCGACGCCGGTTATGCGGCATTCCGGACGGCCGCGCGCCAGGGCCAGCGACAGCTCCCCTGCCCCGCACCCAATATCCAGCACATGGGCAAAGTTGAAATCGCGGCTGCGTTGCAGCAGGCGTTCGGTCAGCATGGTGAAGCTGCGATCCGTGCGGCGCCATTCCGCAGCCCAGCTGTCACCGGTCCGGCCCTGCCATTCGTCGCGGAATACCTGCATTGCAACGCCCTCCCGGTGCGATTGTCAACGGAGGCTAGAGCCCGGCCGCGGCCAATGCAATTGGCCCCCTGACGCCAGACATGAAAACGGCGCGGGAGCCTAAGCTGCCGCGCCGTTCCCGTTTGCGTAAACCGGCCCGAAAAGGTTGGGGGGACTTGGGCCGGCTTCTTGAAGATCAGATGTCGTCGTCCGCGTCCGGACCCGACATCATCTCTTCGGCGACCTTGTCGGTCTGGCCGCGAATGGCGGCTTCCAACCGGTCGCAAATTGCGGGATTTTCTTTCAGGAACTGCTTCGAATTCTCGCGCCCCTGGCCAATCCGGATCGAATCGTAGGAGAACCAGCTGCCCGACTTCTCGACCACCCCGGCCTTTACGCCGAGATCGAGGATTTCGCCAATCTTGGAGATGCCTTCGCCATACATGATGTCGAATTCGACCTGCTTGAACGGTGGGGCGACCTTGTTCTTGACCACTTTCACGCGGGTGGCGTTGCCAATGATTTCGTCGCGTTCCTTAATCTGGCCGGTGCGGCGGATGTCGAGACGGACCGAGGCGTAGAACTTCAGCGCATTGCCGCCGGTGGTGGTTTCCGGGTTGCCGAACATGACGCCGATTTTCATGCGGATCTGGTTGATGAAGATCACCATGCAATTGCTGCGGCCGATGCTGGCGGTCAGCTTGCGCATGGCCTGGCTCATCAGCCGGGCCTGGC
>JBARAF010000289.1:0-8835 GCA_049791695.1 Croceibacterium sp. | reverse complement strand
GCGGAATGCCGGTTTCCCGCGCCGGGGCGCTGGCCGGGGCCATCGGCCTGTCGGTGATCGTCACCCGCGTCATCGTCGGGGCCCTGGCGGACATCGTTCACCCGGCATGGCTGGGCGCGGCCAGCTGCGCGATCTGCGCCGTGGGTTGCTTGGCGATGGCGCTGGGCGGCCCGGACATGGCGCTGTGGGGCGCCCTTGCCCTTGGCGCGGCGATGGGGGCGGAGGCGGACCTGATCGGCATCATGACCGCCCGGACCTTTCCCCTGGCTGCCTATAGCAGGGCCTATGGCGCGCAATATGCGGCTTTCATGTTGGCGGGCGGCGTCAGCCCGCTGTGGATCGGCGTCCTGGCGGACTGGAGCGGATCCTATGCCATGCCGCTGCAACTGGTCGCGGCCTTGCTGCTCGTGCCCATCGGCCTGTTCCTGCTGATGCTCCGCCGCGAGCAGGCCTGATCGCTCCCCATCGCTTTATTCTTGATGCAGGGAATTTATATTCCTATGCTCAGGAATAACGAACAAAAGAAGGGGAGACGATTCTGATGAAGGGATTGCTGCGCGCAACCGTGTCGTTCTGCGTTCTGGCGGGCGCACTCGCCTCTGCTCCGGCGCTGGCTCAAGATGCAGCCGGGCAGAGCACTGCTTCTTCGGGCCAGACCGGGGATGAGGAAGGCGGGATCACCGACATCGTGGTGACGGCCCAGCGGGTGCAGGAAAACAGCCAGCGCGTGCCGTTGGCGATGGACGTCATCAATCCGGAAGAACTGGTCCAGCAGAACGTGCTGCGGGCGGAAGACCTTTCGCGCATTTCGCCGTCGCTGTCCGCATCCAGCGGGGGCGGGCCGACCACGGTGTTCTTCGTCCGCGGCGTGGGCAACACCACGGTCAATTCTTATTCCGACCCGGCGATCTCGTTCAACTATGACGGCGTCTATGTCGGCCGTCCGACCTCGACCTCCGGCGTGTTCTACGATCTTGAGCGGGTCGAAGTGCTGAAGGGCCCGCAGGGTACGCTTTATGGCCGCAATGCGACGGCTGGCTCGATCAACGTCATCCCGGCTCGCCCGAAACTGGGCAACACCTCGGCCGAGGCGACGCTGGGTTACGGCAATTACAACTGGTTCACCGGCCAGGCCGCGGTCAACGTCGCCCTAGGTGAAAACGCCGCGTTCCGTGCGGCGGGATCGATTGCCCGGCGCGATGCCTTCATGAGCGACGGGACCGGCAACCAGCGCGAATATGCGGGCCGCCTGCAAGTGCTGGCGGAAGAACCGAATTCGGGCGTCTCACTGCGCTTCGGCGTGGATTTCGCGCATCAGGGTGGGGCGGGCAGCAGCGGGTTCTATCTCGGCGCGGTCAATCCCACTTTCGGGCAGACGGGGTTCACCGGCTACAGCTTCGTGCCGACCGGGTTCTCGGTCGACCAGGGGCTGCTCGATCCCGCATCCAACGCCTTGCAGGCCAGCCGCTTCATCAGCAGCGTCGGTCGGGCGGGCTCCTTGGTTGATGGTAAGCCGTTTAACGACAACGACTATTTCGGCGTCACGGCCGAAATCAACTGGGAAACCGAGGCCGGCACCCTGACGATCCAGCCCGCCTATCGCCAGGCCAACCTGGAATATGCGTTCAACGGCGTATTCCGCCAAGGCTACACCAACGAAGACGACGCGCAGTCCAGCGTCGAAGCGCGTTGGGCAGGGGACCTTGGCGACGCGGTCGATTACCTGATCGGCGGGATGTATTTCGACGAGGAGATTTCCGCCAACGCCCGCTACAACCAGAACACCCTGTCGCCTTACCAGGATTTTGCGACCGGCACGGAAAGCTGGGCAGGCTTCGGCAAGGTCACGGTCCACCCGACGCAGCAGCTGAGCCTGACGGCCGCAGGCCGCTACACCTCGGATGAAAAGACCTTCAACGGCACATCGAACGTCTACATCCTGTTCTGCGGCAATCCCGCGCCGCCGCAGGATTTCTGTCCCAGCCTGCCGTTCGTCCCGCTGGTGCAGAGCGAAGCGGAGTTGCAGGCGTTCTATGCCCAGGCCGGCATCCCGATCACTCCGGTGCCGCTGTTCGTGCTGCCTCCCGTTGCCGGTGGATCGCAGACCGCGCCATTTGTGCTGCGTTCGCCGATCGTGATCAATTCCGGGCTGAAGAACAACAAGTTCACCTATCGCCTGGCCGCGCAGTACGATTTCGGTGCGCGCAACATGGTCTATGCCAGTTATGAAACCGGGTACCACGCAGGCGGCTTCTCGTTTGCGCGCGGGGTGGAAAGCTATGCCCCGGAAACCATCCGCGCTTACACCATCGGCACCAAGAACCGCTTCTTCGGCAACCGCGTACAGGTGAATGCGGAAGCGTTCCTGTGGAAGTACAAGAACCAGCAGTTCAGCCAGTTCGGCTATGACCTGGGCACCCCGCCTTCGACCGTGTTCCTGACCCGCAACATCGGCGACAGCACGATCAAGGGCATCGATCTCGACGTCGAATTCATGGCGACCGACAACACCCGCCTGGGCGCCAGCGTGCAGTACCTCGACACCAAGTACGACAGCTTCGTCTACTTCGCGCCGAACCAGGGGTTGCCGCCGAACACCACCTGCCCGTTCGCGCCGACCACCCAGTCCACGCCGGGCGGGACGATCAACGTGTTCCGGATCGACTGTTCGGGCAACCAGGCGTTCAATTCGCCCAAGTGGTCGTTCAACCTCGACGCGCAGCAGACCGTGCCGCTGGGCACCACTGCCAAGGCCGTGCTGCAGGCGGGCACTCGCTATCGCGGGGCCAGCTATTCAACGGCCGATTACCTGCCGTACCTGCGATCGGAAGCCGCCTTCGTCAGCTATGCTTCGGTGACCTTCGCCAACGAGGCTGATACGAAGTTCCTCACGCTGTACGTCAACAACATCGAAGACAACCGCAGACTGATCACCGGCACCACCAATTCCGCCGGCCTGATCGCCGCCAGTGCCGAACAGCCGCGTACTTACGGCCTGCGCATCGGCGGGAAGTTCTGATCGTCACCCAAGTCTTGAAGGAAGTGCAATGCCCGTAAGCGTCACCGATCTGCACTATGTCGCCCTTGCCGTCCCCGATCTTGCCGCGGAACGAGAGTTCTTCGGCAAGCAGTGGGGCCTCATCGAAGTCGCCGAACAGGACGGCAAGGTCTACTTCGCGGCGGAAGGGATGCCGCACCCTTACGTGCTGGTGTTGCGCGAAGATGCCGAACGCAAGACCGACCTGGTCGGCTTTTCCGCCGCGTCGAAGGATGATGTGCTGGCGATCTTCGAACAGGTGAAGGCAACCGGGGCGAAGATCATCAGCGAACCGGCCCCGGCCAGCGGCCCGGCCGGCGGCTTCGCCTTCCGCTTCTTCGATCCCGACGGGCGGGCGATGGAAGTGATCTGCGACACCACGCCGCGCGCGTTCCGCAAGCTGGACAAGGGTGAAGCGATCCCCATCGGCATCAGCCACGTGGTGTTCCATTCGCCCAACCACACGGGGCTGGCGGAGTTCTTCGAACAGGCACTCGGCTTCCGCACCTCCGACTGGATCGGCAAGTTCATGGTGTTCCTGCGCTGCAACCCGGCGCACCACCGGGTGGCGATCCTGCCGGGGCCGCCCGCGCTGAACCACATCGCCTTCGATGTCAGTTCGGTCGATGAACTGATGCGCGGCCTGGCGCGGATGCACGAAAACGGCGTCAAGCTGAGCTGGGGCCCGGGCCGCCACACCGCGGGCAACAACACCTTCAGTTACTTTATCACCCCCAACGGCAATGCGGTGGAATATACCTCCGACCTGGAAGAGGTGGACGAGGATACCTGGCAGGTGACTCATTACGAACCCGGCCCGAACACCATCGATCAGTGGGGCACCGGGCGGATCATCAGCGGCAATGTGCCGCATGCCGAAATGCAGCCCGACAAGGGCCTGTGGCAAGTTCCGGCGTAAGACAGGAGCAAGGGGGATGATCGCAAGGGCACTGGTCGTCGGCGGCGGCGTCGGCGGAATGAGCGCGGGCCTGGCCATGGCCCGGCTCGGGGTGGCGGTGGAGCTGGTCGATATCGATCCGCAGTGGCGGTCTTACGGCGCGGGGATCAGCGTCACCGGCCTGTCGCTGCGGGCGTTCGAACACCTCGGCATCTTGGACGAAGTGCGCGAACAAGGCTTCGTCGGTGCGGGCATCCGCCTGCGCACGCCGGACGGGACCGTGGTGATGGAATCGCCGCCGCCCGCGGAAGACGCGCCGCCGGTGGAGCGCAGCGGCGGGATCATGCGCCCCGCCTTGCATGCGATCCTGCAACGCCGCGTGCGCGAAGCGGGCGTGGCGGTGACGCTGGGGGTGCAGCCGACCGGCTTCACCGAACGCGGCGACGGGGTGGAAGTGACCCTGTCCGACGGCAGCACCCGCACGGTGGACGTGGTGGTGGCGGCCGATGGCATCTTTTCGAAAACCCGGCAGATGCTGTTTCCCGACGCCGGTTCGCCGAAGTTTACCGGGCAGGGCTGCTGGCGGATCGTCGCTGACCGGCCGGCCACGGTCGACCGGGCCGAAATGTATATCGGCGGGCCGGTGAAGCTGGGCATCAACCCGATTTCCGACGACAAGCTGTACGCCTTCATCCTGGAACACGTGCCGGATAACCCGTGGTTCGCGGAAGAGGAAATGCTGCCGCACGTGGCGCAGTTGCTTGCCCCCTTCGGCGGGGACATTGCGGAGATTCGCGAAAATCTCGGGCCGGATTCAATGGTCAATTATCGCCCGCTCGAATGGTTGCTGCTGCCTTTGCCGTGGCATCGTGGGCGGGTGGTGCTGATCGGCGATGCCGTTCATGCGACGACCCCACACATGGCTTCCGGCGCCGGGGCAGCGGCGGAAGACGGGCTGGCGCTCGCCGAAGAACTGGCGAAGACCGATGACGTCGAAGCGGCACTGACCGCGTTCGGGCAGCGGCGGTTTGAACGGGTCCGCATGGTGGTCGAAAACTCGGTCCGCATCGGCGAGATCGAAATGTCGGGCGGCAACCAGGTGGACGCCAACAAGATGCTGGGCGGCACGATGCAGAAACTGAAGGAACCTTATTGATGAGCTACGGCCTGGCGAATGTCGGCGGCAAGGCCGCGCTGGTGCAGGGCGGCCGCTACGTCCCGCTGGCCCACTGGGGTGAACAACGCGACCTGCTGGCGCTGCTGGCGGACTGGGATGCCGTGCTGCCCCGGCTCGCCGGCTGGGCGGCAGACGCAGGTGCATTTTCGGGGGCGGCGGATTTCGACGGCGCCGATGTGCAATTGCCCTATCGCCCGGGGCAGGTGTTCTGCACCGGCGCGAATTACAAGAAGCACGTGGTCGGTCTGATCATGGGCGACCCGTCGATGCGCACGGCCGAACACGAAAACCAGACTGACGAAGAACGCCGCGCAAAAGTGGAAGCGATGATGGATGCGCGGGCCAAGGCCCTGCCTTTCGTTTTCCTCAAACTGCCAAGCTGCGCCGTCGGCCCGCGTGATGAGGTGGTCTTGCCGAACAATGTTGAAAAGCCGGACTGGGAACTGGAACTCGGCGTCGTCATCGGCAAGCGCGCGCATCGCGTTTCGGCAGCGGAGGCGATGGATTATGTCGCGGGCTTCGCGGTGGTCAACGATGTGACCGCGCGCGAACACATCTTCCGCAAGGACGGTTCGGCAATCGGGGCGGACTGGCTGTCGGGCAAGTGCTTCCCCACCTTCCTGCCCTTCGGCCCGATGGTGGTGCCGCGTGACCAGGTGGCCGATCCTTATGGGTTGAACATCAGGCTGTCGGTCAACGGCAAGATTTACCAGGACGAAAGCACCGGCGACATGATGGCATCCATCGAACGGCAAGTGGAATACCTGTCGCAGCGGGTGGTGCTGGAACCGGGCGACGTGATCTGCACCGGATCGCCGTATGGCAATGGCAGCGCCTTCGGCGTCTTCCTCAAGGATGGCGACGTGATGGAAGGGACGATCAGCGGGCCTGGCCTGACTCTGGGGACCCAGCGCAACCTGTGCGTGGCGGAACCGGGTTAAGCTATTCCGGGCGTTTCTTCAGGCCTTCGAGCAGCAGGCGTTCGACGAATTCTTCGTACTTGTCGGCCAGTTCCGCCATGTCCGTGCCATCGGGCACCAGCAGTTTGATCAGCGGGCTGCCGCTGACGAAGAAATCGCTGATGCCGACCACGGCCAGGTGGAGGAACAGGGGATCATAATCGGCCAGGTCGCCCTTGCGGTCGATGGCCTTGATCCCGGCGTAGTAATCGACCGGCACCCGGTTCCACTTGCGCAGGCTGGCGCGCAGTTCGGGCGAGCTGGTGGAATCGAGTTCGTCGATCATCAGCCGCTGCATGTTGCGGGCGGAACGGGTGAAGCGGAAAGTGCCGTGGATGAAATTGGTCAGCAGTTCCACCGGGTCGCCGCTTTCAGGCGGGTTCTGGTTGGCTTCTTCGCCAATCTGCTGGGCCACTTCGAGCAGCAGCTTTTCGCGGTTGCCGAAGTAATACCGCACCAGCGCCGGATCGCCGCCGGCCTTCCGGGCGATGGCGCTGGCGGTGACCTGGGCCGGGGGCAGTTCCTGCAGCAACTGGCGCGCGGCGGTGATCAACGCCTCGCGCCCTACACCCGCGCTCGTCGCATCGGGTCTGCCCTTGCTGCGCCTGTTGCCCTTGCCCGCCTTTGTCATGGGCTGGTGTGCTAGGCCCAAGACGGCCTGTGCGACAAGTCTCGATGCGAAATTATATTCTTGCCGCAAGGAATAAAGCCGTTAGTTTCGCGCCCGGGAAGAGGAGAATGATGTGGCGAACTGGCCATTCCGGCATGGCGTGCATGATATTGGCAACGGGCTGTACGGCTATGTCCAGCCGGACGGGACCTGGGGTTTTTCCAATGCGGGGCTGGTAACTTCACGCGGGCAAACGCTGCTGGTGGACACGTTGATGAGCGTCCCGCTGACCCGCGCCATGATGGCCGAATTCGCCAGGGTTGAAGGCGGGGACCACGTCGATACGCTGGTTAACACCCATGCCAATCCGGACCACTTCTTCGGCAACGGGGTGATTGAAGGGGCAACGATCATTGCCACTGCCACCACCCGCGAAGAAATGGCCGAGTTCAACCCGCTCGCGCTCGCCAATCTGTCCAGCACTTACATGGAACGGGGGGAGGCGGGCGAATTCCTGTTCGAAACGATGGGCCGCAAGTTCGACTTCAGCGGGGTCGACGCACTGACGCTGCCCACGCAGACTTTCGACGGCCACCTGTCGCTGCAAGTGGGTGACAAGGCGGTTGAACTGCACGATCTGGGGCCCGCGCACACCGCGTCGGACACGATCGCCTGGGTCCCCGATGACCGCGTGGTGTTTACCGGCGACCTGTTGTTCAACGAAGGGCACCCGGTGCTGTGGGCCGGGCCGATGAGCCACTGGATTGCCGCCTGCCGGTTCATCGAAGACCTGGCGCCGGACGTGGTGGTCCCCGGCCACGGGCCGATCTGCGATGTCCAGGCCGTGCGCAACATGCGCGGCTATTTCGAACACCTGATGGATCAGGCTCGCGGCCGTTTCGATGCCGGGATGGATTGGCGCACTGCCGCACGTGACATCCCGATGCAGGAATATGCCCACTGGACCGATCCCGAACGGGTGGTCGCCAATGTCTATTCGCTGTTCAAGGAATGGAACCCCGACATGGAGACTGCATCGCCCCCGGTGCTGTTCGCGGAAATGAACCGCTATCGCAAAGAACGGCCCTGTACGGAGTGTGGTCATGCCCACTGATTTGTTGAACGCGACCCATGATCCCGCGCGGCGCAGTTTTGTCGCCAGTGCCAATACCCCCGATACCGATTTCCCGATCCAGAACCTGCCGTTCGGCGTGTTTGCGGATGGCCACGGCGCGCGCGGCGGGGTGGCGCTGGGCGATGCGGTGATCGATCTGTCCCGGCTGCTGGAAACCGGCGCTCTGTCAGGCGTGGCAGCGGCCACCGCACAGGTCGCGGCACGCCCGTCTCTGTCCGGCCTGTTCGAAGTGCCGACGCAGGATGTCTCCGCCCTGCGGGCCGCCCTGTCCGATCTGTACCTCGAAGGATCCGCGCAGCGCGATCTGGCCGCAACGGCGGTGCTGCCGGCCGCTTCGGTCACCATGCGGATGCCTGCGCGCCCGACTGCCTTCACCGATTTCTGCACCAGCGCCGATCATATCCTGCGCATGGCGAAGAACGGCGGCCGTCCGCCGCAGCCTGCCTGGGCGACGCTGCCGGTGGCCTATAATGGCCGCGCCAGCTCTGTCGCGGTCAGCGGCACCCCGGTGGTGCGGCCGATGGGCCAGGTCGTGCCGTTCGGCACCAGTGAAATGCAGTTCGCGCCCGAACCGATGCTCGATTTCGAGGTTGAATTCGCCGCCTGGCTGCGCGGCCCCGGCAATGCGCTGGGCCACAGCATCGACATGGCCCAGGCCGACGACCTGCTGTTTGGCTGCTGCCTGCTCAATGACTGGTCGGCCCGCGCCATCCAGTTCTACGAAATGATCCTGGGCCCGCATCTGGGCAAAAGCTTCCTGACGACAATCTCGCCGTGGATCGTGACGATGGAGGCGCTCGCGCCGTTCCGCGTGGCAGGCCGTGGCCGCACGGCGGAGGAACCGGCGCTGCCGGCCTATCTCGACGATCCGTTTGACCGGGCGGCGGGCGGCCTCAACATCGAACTGTCCGCCTGGCTCGACACTGGCGCTGGTGCGCAGCGGATCGTGCGGACCAACGTGGCGGAACTGTTCTGGAAGCTGGCGCAGATGGTCACACATCAGGCGAGCGGCGGCGCAC